>JAPPDO010000404.1:2679-8998 GCA_028821635.1 Ekhidna sp. | reverse complement strand
CCGTGAAAGTCACCGCCACCGACGGCAACGGCGGCACGGTCTCCGACAGTTTTGACATCACGGTACAGGAGAGGGGTCCGTTAGGAGTTTCGACAGAGGGGGGCATCTCTATCCGTCCGAATCCCGCCTCGAACTATTTCAAACTAGCTGGTGTACCTACAGGATTGAGCAGAGTAAGTCTTATCAGTATGTCGGGCAAAATGGTTAGGCATTATCCCGCCTCAGAGGACGGGGTGTACGAGGTTTCAGGGTTGGGTGAGGGTATCTTCTTTGTTATCATTGAAGGAGATGAGGGGCGGAGGCGAGCAGGGAGGATTGTGATAAGGAGGCAATAAGATTAAACGGTACTGATGAAAGTCTCATGCACGTCTGTGAGACTATCATTGACCCACTCAAGAATATCCTTCGGGTAGAACACTCCGGACAAAGAAGTCAGACCAACTTCTTTTAGCAAAGTCTTCTCTGCATGAATGATCTATCACTTTTCAGAGAAAGATCTCTCACTTAAACGAAATTTTAGTAAGACAAAACATCTGATTATTACTCGTCTAAAAGAAGGCTTAATCTATTTTTATGCCATGAAGATTCCATTTTTAGATAAAAATAAGATAGCTAAACTACTGGATTATCCCACATTGATCAAGAGGTTAGATGAGGCATTCAGGGCCGATACCATGGTGATACCCCCAAGACATCATCATGATTATCAAAGTACGGCATCCGGGCTTTCGTCTACTTTATTACTTATGCCCGGCTGGGAGGAAGGGGGTAAACTAGGCATCAAAATTGTGACGGTTTCACCGGACAACTACCGGAGGCAGCTACCTGCAATTCATGGTATTTATGTGCTCTTTGATGCGGCCACAGGTGCTCCTCAAATGCTTTTAGATGCCAAAGAACTGACCGTTAGGAGAACTGCGGCAGCCTCCGCCTTGGCATCCAAATACCTTTCCAGAGAAAACAGTGAGACATTACTTATGATAGGAACGGGTGCTTTAGCTCCTCATCTGATCCTTGCACATGCCTCCGTCAGGCCTATTAAGAAAGTGATTATTTGGGGTAGAAATCAAATGAAAGTGAGGTCTCTGGCTGATGATATTTCACAGGAAAAAATTGAAGTGCTAGTTACCTTCAATCTTACAGATAGTCTCTCTAAAGCAGACATAATCAGTAGCGCAACCTTGAGCAGCAAACCACTTGTATTAGGTGAAAAAATTATTGAAGGACAGCATATAGACCTTGTAGGATCATACAAAAAAGAGATGAGAGAGGCTGATAATGAGACGATAAGTAAATCAATGATTTACGTAGATACGGAGGCAGCTATGGAGGAGTCCGGGGATTTACTCATTCCCTTACAGGAAGAAGTGATTACTCCCGGTGATATAATGGCAGATTTATTCCAACTTTGTAAAAATCGAGAGTTAGCCAGAAAGTTCGCCACAGATATTACCTTGTTTAAATCAGTTGGCTATGCTCTTGAGGATTTAGTGGCAGCTCAGCAGATATGGGAAACGTATGAAGAGGGTTGAGTAAAAAAATCATTCTGATTCCCGTTGATATATGAAATTTAGCGTAAACAATTATAGTCCTTCCCGAGACTGGATTCGAATCCAAACCCTTGATATGCACACCGGCGGCGAGCCGCTAAGAGTCATTCTAGATGGATTTCCTGAATTGAAGGGTAAGAATGTGCTTGAATGCCGAAAATATGTAAAAGAGCATTATGATCACCTTCGCACTGCTTTAATGTTTGAACCCAGAGGACACGCTGATATGTACGGATGTATTGTTGTCTCCAGTGAAGTGGCTGATTTTGGAGTAGTCTTCATGCACAATGAGGGGTATAGTACTATGTGTGGTCATGCAACAATAGCCATTACCAAACTTGCCCTCGAATCCGGCTGGGTAGCGGTTGAGGAGCCGGAAACTTCCATAACAATAGAGGCTCCATGTGGTATATTGACAGCATCAGCCCAAGTTAAAAATGGTGTAGCTCATCATATCCGGTTTCTTAATGTTCCTTCTTTTGTTGTAGCACTAGATGAAGAAACAGAAGTACCCGGAGTAGGTAAAATCACTTATGACCTAGCCTATGGTGGTGCATTTTACGCTTATGTTGATGCGGAGAACTTAGGATTATCCTGTACTCCCGATAATTATCAACAGTTGATTTCCACAGGCATGAATATCAAGAGATCGGTAATGAGAGCCAGCAATAAAGTTCGCCATCCTTTTGAGGAGGACCTTAGCTTTCTCTACGGAACAATATTTATCGGAGGACCCATATCGGAAGGTGTGAACAGCAGAAATGTATGTGTATTCGCTGAAGGAGAAGTAGACAGGAGCCCTACCGGGTCGGGCGTTTCCGGGAGAGTGGCCATACATCATCACCGAAATGAGTTAGCAATGGGAGAATCCATGCGTATTGAAAGTATTCTGGGCTCAACGTTCACTTGTAAGATTGTCAAAACGGAAAAGTACGGTCCTTACTTTGCAGTAATTCCCGAGGTTTCGGGAGAGGCGTATTATACAGGTAAAAATGAGTTTTGGATTGACCCGAATGATCCGTTTAATAAGGGGTTTATTCTCCGATAGCAAACCTGACGAAGGAGCGGGAGAATCCTGTAATTATACATATAGGCAGCCTTACCCCCGTTCATAGATTATAAAATCAAAGCTAAAAGCATGTTGATCGTCTATTCTATGAGGATGCCTTGATACTTCAGCCCAGTCTTTTTTTGAAAACTCCGGAAAAGTTACCGATCCTTCAAACTGACCGTCAATTTCTGTTAAATAAATCCTGTTGGCATGGGGCAATCCTAGACGATAAACCTCCCCGCCACCAATGATGAATGCTTCTTTTTCGCCCCGATCTTTTGCTAGTTGTAAAGCGGATTCAAGTGTATTAAAAACCAAAGCTCCCTCGGCATGGTAATCACTCCTTCGGGTAATCACTAAATTAGTTCTGTCAGGAAGTGGCTGGAATTGGTGAGGGAGCGACTCCCAGTTTTTTCTGCCCATAATGACAAAATGACCTTTGGTGGTTTGTTGAAAGTATTTAAAGTCGTCAGGCAAGTGCCAGGGAAGGTCATTATCCTTTCCTATCACGCTATTTTTCCCCATTGCCGCTATCATTGAGATATTCATCATCATAAATTGAATATTAATTAATTCACTCTGTAACCTTTTAAGAAATCTTCTGTTCTCATCCTTTGCTTTCCCTCTAGCTGTAGGTCTGTGATTTTCAGGACAGCGTCCTGCGTCTTTACGAGCAGACGATTTTCCTGATTCACAAACACACCTATCTCCGAGGCAAGTTTTAAGTGGGTCTCCTCAGCTTCAAAAACCTTAATCATTTTCTCATCGATGATAGACCATGCCCCCGGAAGAGGAGAGAGGCCCCGAATAAAGTTTATGATATTTCCTGATGCCTGATTCCAGTAGATTTTACAGTCATTTTTAAAAATTTTCGGTGCCTTTTCTAGTATGCCTTTAGTTTGCTGAGGTGATTGAGGATACTCATTTTCTTGTATTGCGGCAACAGTCTTTAATACCAGATGAGCTCCCTTTTCCATAAGTCTGGCGTAAAGAGAACCTGCGGTATCTTTTGGCATAATAGCCTCTCTCTCTCGGAAGATAATTTCGCCGGTATCAATTTCATGCTTTAAGAAAAAGGTCGTCACACCTGTTTCCCTTTCTCCGTTGATGATGGCCCAGTTAATGGGAGCGGCACCTCTATATTGCGGCAGAAGTGAAGCATGGAGATTAAACGTACCTAATGGAGGCATACGCCAGACTGCCTCCGGGAGCATTCTAAAGGCTACAACAATTTGTAAATCAGCCTGATAGCTTTTGAGCTCTTCGAGGAAATCTACAGATTTCAGGTTGGTTGGCTGTAGAATAGGGAGCCCGATCTCTAGTGCGTAATCCTTCACAGCGGAAGAACCCAACTTTTTGCCACGTCCTTTAGGTTTATCGGGCGCAGTGACGACAGCAACGACATTGATGTTATTTTCGGCTAGCTTCTGAAGCGATGCTACGGCAAAGTCAGGTGTTCCTAGAAAAATGATTCGAAGCTCTTTACTCATTCAGCGGACACAGAAAATCAAATGCTGCTAATCAATCAGTGATCTTAGCTTTAGGGTAATAGACTCTTCCTCTCCATCTCTTTTGACTATCAAATCAAGTTTTTCACCTTCCTGCTTCAATAATTTTTTGATGTTGGGCAGGTTTATTTCTGCCATCGTCTTACCATTTATTTTTAGTAACTCATCGTTGATTTTCATTCCGGCTTCTGATGCAGGGCTATCCTCAAATACTTCATGGATCAAAACTGTTTTTTTGTCCTTAGCTAGTTGAACATCGAATCCGCTACAGTTCGTATTAAAGTTTGCATCATACGCTTCATCCTTTACCAAGTAAATCATTTTGTCTTTATAGTCTATGGTAAAATTGTACATACGTATGATCTGACTGCCAATAATACCGGATACCTCTTTGCTTGCCTGTATGCCGCTGGTCGCTGCGCTAATGCCTATTGGGAGATCTTCGATGGTTTGATTTCCAAATGAAAAAGAAATGACATGACCTTCATAATGAGGAGTCTCCACTTCGGAAAGACCTTTAACTAAGTATGAGTAATGTTTTCCTGTTTTATGAATAACATCCCACTCCTCTGCATAGGGAGCGTTAAAATCCAGCGTTGTTCCGGCACCTGTCATAAAATAGAAGGTTCCATCATGAGGTTCACCGTTATTTAAAACCACATTCCCTTTAATGACAGGAATAGCGGTATCAAATATGAAAGGGATGGCATCGCCATTTTTAGGGCCTTCTCCCAAGTTATAGATATCTATTTGCATCCTATCGAAATCGGTATAAATGGCATGATGCTTTAGTAGATCATTCCCTACAATTCCGTCTATATCCATGCCGAGGCTTATCTCCAGGTGATCGAAATCCGTTGAGTAGATTTTGATGTTTTTTTCCATCAAAAAACCGTTAATCTCCATCTTGTTGTGTTTTATTAGCTGCCAGTCCATGTCTGAATCATTGATTTCTATATGCTTTCCACTCAGACCAAGGCTTTTCATAATATCTTCATCTAGCACCGTTAAACCTGCGCCGGTATCAAAGATAAAATTCAACGGATCCGAGTCATCAACGCTCACCTTAATGATGATATGATCCCCAAATAATTCAAAAGGAATGGACGTTATTGGCTTTTGTGCAAAAGCTGCAACAACAGGTAGTAAGACTGCAAATAGCAGCATAATCTTTTTCATGACGATTTGATAGTTATAACCAAGGATTCGAAGTTAGTTAAAATTTTTGAAAAAGTAATGATTGAACCTATTCAGCAGGTGGAACAACTTATGAATGCTGTTTGCTTTGGGAGTTATTTTTAAGTTTAGAGGTTGGCATTTTGATAAATTTCTTCTTTTATCTATCCATGAAAGAAACACATTCATACCTATACTATTATTAGTAGTCATAGTTTTATTAAGGCAATAATCATAAAAGCTAAAAAAATTACAAGTTTCTAAAAGTTCAGGTAATCTCTTTTCCTTCTTCTTACTTATTAATACATATTGAAAGCAATATATCGGGATTCCGGTAATTACCCAAAGCCACCAATAATTCAAAATGTAAGAACTATCAACAATAAACATTAAAATTAGAACAGAAATTAAAGCTGATCTATAGAAATTAAGCAGGCGGAGTTGCAAGTCATCTTTATACCTGCTATCTGTAGTTAGAAAGTCGTAAACAAAATATACCGCTAATGCTACATAAGAAATATCTATTGTTTTCATTGTGCTTCACACTTCGTATGATCATCTATTGCTTCTGCGAGTTTTGCAACTGTGTTATAAACGTTAGCGGCATTACAAGGAATTAGCCCTGCCCCGTCCTAAAATAAGTTATCTGTTTTTTTTTGCTTAATTCTATTATTATTTTACAACGATACTACATAATCCCTACCGGACTGCCTAATGGTACTTAAGATTGAAAGCCTCCTCCTCTTTCCCCATTTTGACATTTCTTGGTGATAACCTACTTCAGGACATAAAATTACTTATTTTGCCAAAAACACTACACTTGATTACATCAAACTCACGTTATTTACTTTTATAATGTTTAAGCAATTCTGAGGATCAGTCCGATTAAAGAGAATCTTGATTCCATCTTATTACTTATACTGTAGTATTCCGGAAAGTATTTCAAGCCAGGTCAAATAGATTTTTTACGCCGAGTGAATGTCTGACTATCCACCGTGGACAATACTCTTGTAGCCTTTTTTGTCTGTCACTCT
>JAPPDO010000404.1:0-2669 GCA_028821635.1 Ekhidna sp. | reverse complement strand
AGTGTCTGACCGTACAAACTTCAGCATATTTTACTCCTATTTTTTGGCCACAATTTATAGCTCGGGCCTCGAGCATATCCATGAATCCTTTACTACTGATGTAAGTTTCCGGCTCATTGCTTTCAGAGTCATAAAACTGTGATTTAAAAGCATTAATGGCTGCTCTTCTCTTCTCTATTACACTGGAAATATCTACAAGAAGATCAGGTTCTTTTGTGATACTCTGAATGCAAAAGTAGAGTTTCTGCGGTCGATAAGCTTCTTGTGATTTGCCCTCCCACTGCGTTTTTACTTCTTTTAGTCCTGCAATGAAAAAGGCTGTTTCAACCAGTTGTGATCCTCGTACATGGTCCGGATGCCGGTCGTAAATGGCATTCGTAATGATGATTCCGGGACGAAATCGCCGAATTTGCTCTATTACTTTTAGCTGATTGGTTTTGTTATTTTCAAAAAATCCATCTGAAAGCCGCAAATTCGTCCTCACACTAAGGCCAAGTATCTCCGCAGCCTTTTTTGCCTCCGCTGCTCTTATTTCAGGGGTACCTCTAGTACCAAGCTCTCCCTCTGTCAAGTCAACGACTCCGGTTTTGTAGCCCATCTCCTTGTGAGCAATTAATGTGCCTCCAAAAGACAACTCAACATCATCGGGGTGAGCGGTGATCCCAAGTATATCTAAATCCATTTATTTCTTAGAAGATAGTTCATCTATGTTATTGAGGGAGAACTATGGAAAGAAGCATAACTGATTTATGAAAACTAAAAGCTAGAAAAGGGAATGTATGATCTTTTGAACGTCCCGATCACTAATCAAGTTAGACTTTTGTCTGTTTATTCTTTTTAAACTTCCTGAGCGGCTGTTTTTAACTCAACCTCTTTTTCAGCAATCCACTTCTCTGCATCTAATGCTCCCATGCAACCTGTACCTGCGGCCGTTACTGCCTGCCTGTAGACTTTATCCTGCGCATCACCTGTGGCAAAAACTCCCGAGATATTCGTGTGTGACGTTCCGGGGGTGGTTTTAACATATCCCTGCTCATCCATGTCCAGCCATCCTTTAAAAATTTCAGTATTTGGCTTATGACCTATCGCCACGAAAAAACCTTTTACATCCAGTACTCTCTCCTCACCTGTGATATTATTTACTACTTTGACCCCGTTTACTTCCTCATCTCCTAAAACTTCTTTAGTCTCCGTATTCCAAAGGATTTCAATGTTCGGTACATTTTTTACTCGTTGCTGCATGATATCTGAAGCTCTCATTTTATTCCTTCTAACGAGCATATAAACCTTGTTCACTATCTTGGAAAGATAGCTCGCCTCCTCTGCGGCTGCGTCACCGGCTCCAACAACGACGACATCCTGATTTCTGAAGAAGAAGCCATCACAGACTGCACATGCTGAAACCCCCTTTCCATTTAGTCTTTGTTCACTCTCTAGTCCTAACCACTTGGCAGAAGCACCGGTAGAGATAATGATAGTTTCGGCTTCTATTTCAGTTTTCCCATCAATAGTAACCTTGTGAGGCGATCCCGAAAAATCAACCGAGGTCACGATTCCGGAGCGGATACTCGTCCCAAACCGTTCTGCTTGTTTTTGAAAGTCTATCATCATTTGTGGGCCTATAATCCCATCAGGATAGCCGGGATAGTTTTCCACATCGTTGGTGATCGTTAATTGCCCTCCGGGCTGACTACCTTGATAAAGCACGGGTTCCAACCCTGCCCTTGCCGCATATACTGCTGCGGTATATCCCGCAGGACCGGATCCGATAATCAAAACTTTTACTCTTTCTACTGACATTCTCTTTTACTTAGTGCTTAATTTAAACAAAAATGGAATTCTTTAAGAACACCATTCGGAGGTGTTTTGTGCCCTGCTATCAGAATCAGGAGTCTCTTTAAGTTCATTCTTCTACCTTCTCTTCCCCGAACTTGGGTTTAGAGGGTCGTGGAATTAAAACTTTTCTGGAAAGTTTGAATTTTCCTGTCTTCTTATCAATATCAATCAATTTCACTTTAATTTCCTCTCCCTCTTCTATTACATCGGAAACATTCTCAACACGCTCCCATTTAATTTCAGAAATATGGAGTAACCCATCCTTTCCGGGTAAAAACTCGACGAACGCTCCGAACGGCATAATTGATTTCACTTTACCGTCGTAAACTTCACCAATTTCCGGCTGCTGAACGATGGCTTTGATTCGAGATTTGGCATTCTCCAGAGCTGCTCCGTCGGCGGCAAAAATACTTATCTTGCCTCCCAGATCATCCTCCTCAATGTTTACCGTCGCTCCGGATTCTTTTTGAATCTCCTGAATAATCTTGCCTCCGGGGCCGATAACGGCTCCAATCAACTCACGATCAATTCGCATCATTTCCATTCTAGGCGCATGTTCTTTCAAACTGGCGCGTGGCTCGGAGATAGCTTTGGACATTTCCGCCAGTATGTGAAGCCTTCCCTCTTTTGCCTGATTTAATGCTTTTGATAGTACTTCATACGAAAGGCCATCTACCTTAATGTCCATTTGACAAGCGGTGATACCTTCTGTTGTTCCAGTCACTTTGAAATCCATATCACCAAGATGATCCGCATCGCCGAGAATATCCGCAAGGATCGCATACCCGACTGACTTGCTCTCCGACAACATACCCGTTGCAATGCACGGTCTC
>JAPPDO010000331.1 GCA_028821635.1 Ekhidna sp. | reverse complement strand
TGTAAAAATCAATTCACCGATGGAGGAGAGGGCATCTGCATTACCCAGACTAGTCGTATCAAATCCGTCACATGCCTCATTTGATAAAAGCCTCAGCACCGACAGGGAGTCATCGGATGCGTTGGCAAGCAAACGAATAATCAACTTAACCGAATCCTGACAGTTTTCAGAAGTGATGATTTGATTCCACACTTTTGTCTCGCCTCCGCTGAGCAGCCGCTCCACCTGATAATCATAAAGACCCTCGGGGAAGAAGTCTTTATCACAGGCAATGCAAAAAACAAAAAGCAGGCTCCAACCAGCATGCATGGCTGTTTTTCTGATGTCGCCGGGATTACACATTATAAGATATTGGGATGAAAATAGGACACAAAAGTACCGTCTCCTTTTGAAACTTCTTTCCATTTTATGTCCTCCAAACCAATGGTAACCATGCTGCAAGGTTCCATGCCCCCTGTTCCCTCATTGGTCAGGTGCTCACCTAAGTAAGATATGGCAGGATTATGCCCAATGATGGCAATATTTCGCTCCGACCCATCCAATGAATGAATCAAAGACAAAAGTTCTCTGACAGAAGCATTGTAAATCTGATCTTTAAACTGAATGCTATTTTCTGAAATTTTTAATTCTTCAACAATGTTTTGAGCTGTTTGGGCAGTCCTTCTGGCAGGGCTGCAAAATATTTTATCCGGCTCAAAAGCCTCATTTAAACTTAAAAGATGCCTTCCAAGTGCTCTTGCCGTGCTTTGTCCTTTAAGGGTAAGATGCCTTTCAAAGTCGCTGACAGTACCCGGGTCTTCTGCATAGGAATGCCGGATGAGGAATAGTCTTCTTTTCATGGATTGATGCGAGTGGGTTTGAATATAAATTTTACTTTTGATGATTTCTGATAGACAAAGATTACGTTTTTTCAATTTTTAGTTAAACAGAATTTAATCATTTACGTTATGTTTATTATGTACATTGCGTAATTATGGGAAAAAATCTTGTTATCGTAGAGTCACCGGCTAAGGCCAAAACCATTGAGGGCTATCTTGGAAAAGACTATCAGGTTAAGTCTTCTTATGGACACGTCAGAGACCTTCCTAAGAACGATTCAGCCATTGATATAAAAAATGGATTCTCTCCTACTTATGAAATTTCAAAGGATAAGAAAGACGTTGTAAAGGAACTGAAAAAGCTGGCCAAAGAAGCAGAAATGATCTATTTGGCATCAGATGATGACCGTGAAGGTGAGGCCATTTCCTGGCACTTATCAGAAGCACTGAACCTTGATGATGCGAAAACCAGAAGGATCGTCTTCAGAGAAATCACGAAGAATGCAATCCAAAATGCGATGCAAAGTCCAAGAGGAATTGACATCAATCTGGTGAATGCACAACAAGCCAGACGAATCCTTGACCGTCTGGTAGGTTTTGAGCTTTCTCCCATCTTATGGAAAAAAATCAAGGGAGGTCTTTCTGCGGGAAGAGTTCAGTCCGTAGCAGTAAGATTAGTGGTGGACAGAGAGCGTGAAATTGCAAAATTTAAAGCCGAATCCAGTTTTAGAATTACAGCAGCGTTTCTTTTGGATGGCGAGAAAATACTAAAAGCCGAACTTCCTAAAAAATTCAAAAATGAGGAGGAGACAATCAACTTCCTCAAGAAGTGCAATGGAGCGACTTTCACTATTGAGAATCTGGAAACGAAACCGGCAAAAAAATCACCGGCCCCACCCTTCACCACCTCCACACTGCAACAGGAGGCTAGCAGGAAGCTGGGTTATTCCGTTTCCCGAACCATGTCCGTAGCACAAAAGCTTTATGAAGCCGGGAAAATCTCTTACATGAGAACCGATTCCTTGAATTTATCGGAAGAAGCCCTCTCGGCGGCATCATCGGTAATCAATAAGAAGTTTGGGCAGCAGTATGCCTGCCGCAGGGTATTCAAAACAAAAAACGCCAGCGCACAAGAAGCCCACGAAGCAATACGACCGACCGCTTTTAGTACGCAATCAACAGGAAAAGATGATGCTGAGAAAAGACTTTATGAACTGATCTGGAAGCGAGCCATCGCCTCCCAGATGTCGGACGCACAGCTCGAAAAAACAACGGCAACCATTAGCATATCTACGGCAGAGGAGAAGCTAATAGCCAAAGGAGAAGTCGTAAAATTTGACGGCTTTTTAAAAGTATATATCGAATCCACTGATGACGAAGGCGATGAGGAAAATGCAAGCATGCTTCCTCCTGTGTCGGTGGGACAACTGCTAAACTTGGAACAAATGTTGGGTAAGCAGGGATTCACACGTCATGCTCCGAGATATACAGAGGCAAGCCTCGTTAAAAAGCTGGAAGAGATGGGCATTGGAAGACCCTCCACCTATGCGCCTACCATCTCCACCGTGCAAAAGAGAAATTATGTAAAAAAAGAAGTGCTGGAAGGCCACAAACGGACATACATAGAATGTATTCTTGCCGATGGCACCATAAAAAAGACAGAAAAAACAGAAATCACCGGAGCAGAAAAAAACAAACTCTTTCCTACCAACACCGCCATGGTGGTCAATGACTTTCTAGTGGAGTATTTCCCTGATGTGATTGATTATCACTTTACTGCGGACGTTGAAGTGCAGTTTGATGACATCGCCGGCGGAAGGACCCTTTGGCATAAGATGATTGACAATTTCTACAACAGCTTCCACTCAACGGTAGAGAAGTCACAAGACCTTGATCGTTCCAAAATAAATCAGGCCAGAGAGTTGGGAGAAGACCCAAAGACGGGCAAAAAAATCTATGCCAAGCATGGAAAGTATGGTGCCTATCTGCAAAAGGGGGAACTAATCGAAGGGGAGAAAAAGCCGCAATACGCCAGTCTCAGGCATGGACAATTCATGGACACCATTACGCTAGAGGAGGCATTGGAATTGTTCAAGCTGCCACGCACCTTAGGCATCTTTGAAGATAAAGAAGTAGTAGCCGCCGTCGGACGCTTCGGGCCGTATGTCAAGCATAACGGAAAGTTTGTATCGCTCAAAAAAGAACAAGACCCGCTCACCATCTCCGAAGCTGAGGCGATTGAATTGATCTGTAAGAAACGTGAAGCCGATGCCAACAAGTACATCAAGACCTTCGAGGAGGACCCCGAAGTATTCGTATTAAACGGGAGGTACGGGCCTTACATATCGTTTAAAAAGAAAAATGTAAAAATTCCGAAAGACAAAAAACCGGAGGAGCTTACGCTTGAGGAGTGCAGAGAACTAGCTGAAAAAGCACCCGAAAGGAAGGGTAGGGGAGGAGGAAAAGCACCGATGAAGAAAACAGCCGTTTGATGAGGTAAACCGAACGCTCTTCTTATCTTGAAGTCTCATTAAGCTAATATTCCATACATATTACAGTGTTCAATTTGATAATATGGGTTGCTTTATTTCACTAACATTTATTTCCCATACCTGAAAAGTTCTTTTGCGTACTCTTTATGGAGAGATAAATAATCTTCTTCGTTTTAAAGAAATCTTCTTTGAAGTAATTCGTTAGGGCCGTCTCAGTGTATGATCCTCTGAAGGCTTTCAACTCTTCGGTCAAATCGCCGCCTTTCAATAAAATCAGTCCGTTTTTAAGATCATTTTTTTGTGTAGGACTTATTTTATGATGCGTCCACGCAACGATTTGCTTCGTTTTGGCAACGGCTCTTGCCACAATAAAATCAAATGTTCCTTTGACCTTTTCAGCACCGGTATGTTCGGCAGTGAGATTGGTGAGTTCCAGCGAGCGGGCCACCTCTTCAGCGACCCTGATCTTCTTGCTGACGGCATCAATCAGATGGAACCGGCACTGAGGAAATACAATCGCCAGCGGGATACCCGGGAACCCGCCGCCGGTACCCAGATCGAGGAGGCTGCTGCCGGCCTTAAAACGGATGAACTTAGCAATAGCCAAGCTGTGCAGTACATGCCTTTCGTAAAGCCGGTCAATGTCTTTCCTGCTGATGACGTTGATTTTACGGTTCCAAAAGGTATAAAGCGAATGAAGCCGGTCTATTTTTATTTTCTGATGTTCAGAAAGGTGGGGGAAGTAGCTGCGGATAATCTCTGATTCCAACTAAATATGAGATTTTTTATCCTTTACCAACTGATACAAGAGATTTTTGGCTCTATGTAGTTGTACTTTTACGGTTCCGATAGGAACTTCAACCTCTTTGGCAATCTCTTCATAAGAGCATTCTTCAAAATAACGGAGCTTCAGCAATCGCTGATATTTAGGCGGCAGTTTATCCACAAAGATTCTCACCAGCTTAATTTTTTGATCTTTGATTGCTTCCTGATCCGGAGTGAGGTTCTTGTCCTGTACATCAATATCTGCCTGCTCTCTGCTCTCATCGGCAGATGGGTTGCTAAGGCTAAGAGTATCCAGCTTTTTCTTCTTCAGAAAATCAATGGCACTGTTAGTAGCAATCCTGAAAAGCCAGGTGCTGAAAGTAAAATCTTTTTTGAATTGGTCTAAATTCTTAAAAGCCTTTGCAAAAGATTCGATGGTAAGGTCTTCTGCATCATCAACATTTCTGACCATTTTCAGGATTGTGTGATACACTGAATTTTTATACCGATCCATCAGTGTTGCATACGCCGTCTGATCCTTACCCGCAGCGGCAAGGTCGATTAATTTAAAATCACGAAGTGCTTTATCCGAAAACTGTCGGTTCAGTTCTTCCATTGAATATCCTTTTTTGGGTGTGACCAATGATCAGGCATTGAAATACGAACGAAACACATTATACTCATAAAAAAAAACGCAGGATATCGTTGAATCTTGAACTAAATGTATTCATGACAAAGCTAATGATTGAGTAATTGTAAATGGTATTCAGGATAAATTTGCATTTAATAAGGTTTGTTCCTAATTTTAATTTTTAAATTAACATAAAGTCGGGAAAGGTTATGAGTTTTTTAGATCAAACGACGAGAAATCTCCCGGCAATTGGTTATTTGGTTTTTGGGCAGGCAATGATTCACTCTCACTTTAGGTTCATCAATAATTGGTGCTGATATTTAAAGAAGTAAAAGATAATTAATGCAATCACAGTTTCCCCGAAGTTTAGGAGGAGTAAAGCAGTGACGTTATTATCTTTAGTGCATGAACATTATCCTGGCCTTTGATAAGTTTCGAGATTCGCTGACGGCCTGTGAGGCTGCGGAGGCCACCCGAAGCGGACTGCTCGAAATCTCCCCCGAGTTTAATATTCATGCTTTTCAGCTAGCCGACGGAGGCGAGGGAAGCCTGAAAATACTGGCAGCGGCATATCATTGTCATCTAACGCAAATCACCACTCAAAATGCAATTCACAAGCCATCTCGCTCAGTGGTTGCATTCAACGAAAAAACTAAAGTTGCTATTCTCGAAATGGCACAGCATGTGGGCCTTGCCCAACTTTCAGCCGATGAACGGAATCCTATGAAGACCTCCTCTTTTGGTGTTGGTGAAGCTATCAGACAGGTGCTTAATTGGGGTGCAGCGGAGATTATCATAGGGGTTGGCGGCTCCGCAACCAACGACGGAGGAGCGGGAATGATGGACGCTATGGGTTACCAATTCCTGAACAAGAAAGGTAAGACGATCCACCCCAACGGGGGTAATCTTCACGAAATTGACCGTATTGTCACACCTTCTTCATTTCCCAAAGTGCAAATTACCCTAGCCAGTGATGTAGCTAATCCGCTTACAGGCCGGAACGGCGCAACATATACTTATGGCCCTCAGAAAGGTGCTCGTGAAGAAGACCTTCTCTTTCTTGAAAATAACATAAAACATCTCGCCTCTAAAGTGCAGGAGGTCTCAAGCAGTAAGGTGTTAAACAGGGAAGGATATGGTGCGGCCGGCGGCTTTCCGCTCTGCGCTTGTGAGTTATTGGGTGCTAAAATTAAAAGTGGAAGTCAGCTTATCTTCCATCGCTTGAAAATAGCTGAAATCATCAGACAGTCGTCTGTGGTTATCACAGGTGAAGGCAAAATAGATGGTCAAACTTCTTTCGGAAAAGCGATTACTCCTGTTCTTGAATGCGCCAGAGAACATGGCAAAAAGATAATCCTAGTGTGTGGTGTTTATGAAAGTGAAGACACATTTATGAGCGGGTTAAAACGTTATGAGTTGAGCCGGCTGGCATCTGAAATGAACCTTGATTCATTCAGGGATGCATATCTGCTCGGATGCGAGGCTGGCAGGCAGATTGCCGCTGGCTTAAAAGAACTGTGAAATAAAGTACAGTAAAAAAACACTTGCTAAACAGGTAAGTCCTTGCATGAAAGTAATGATGGTCAGTCCTCTATATCCTTGCTTCATACTAAAGCCGGAAAACTGCGTAACTACCCAGAAGTAGGAATCATTGGCATGGGAGACAGTCATTGCTCCTCCACCTGTGGCTAATGCTACCAAAACATACTGAAATGTAGATATTCCGGAAAGAGAGGCTAAAATTGGTGCCATTATAGCACTGGCAATCACCAATGCAGAGGTACTTGAGCCCTGAGAAGTCTTTAACAGTGCCGCAATGAGATAAGACATAAACAGAATCAGTGGGATGGAGTCAAGATTAGATCCAAATGTTTCCTTAATTAACTCCGTGAGTGGCGTTGCTTTCAGGACGGCCCCAAAAGCACCTCCTGCTCCTGTGATTAGGACGATTGGCCCTGCCTGCTCCACTGCCTTTGTGATTAGTGGCTTTTGAGCTTTGATGGTATACTTATAAGACACTTGTATTATCCCAAGAACCACGCCAGCTGCTAAGGCAATATTAGGATTTCCTAACACTACCAGCCAGGCAGCCTCTACTCTCATGAGATTGACAACTGAAGCTGCTGCGATCAGTAAAATGGGAACAAGAATAGGATGAATCGCTGCCAGCAATGACATAGCAGGCTCTAGCTTTTCCTGTTGCTCGTCTTCCTCTAATGTGATGTTTTTGCCCTGTCGTTTTGAGAAATAAATGCTCACTCCCAGCACAGGAATCGTAACAATAAAGCCCATCACCATCATTAGCCCAATAGCATCAGCCATTCCTAAATTACCCGCTACCACCAAAGGGCCGGGTGTCGGTGGAATGAGTGTGTGAGTTATAATCAAACCTGAGGCAAGGGACAGATGCAGAATCGCCCGATTCTCTCTGTTGGATAGTGACTTGCTGAGCCCGGATAAGATTATGAAGCCGGAATCACAAAAAACCGGAATGCTTACCAGTGCTCCCAATACGCCGAGAGCAGTAACCAGCCGCTTTGCGCCCAATAGTTTTACTATGTGATAAGCAATGACATTAAGTGCTCCTGATTGCTCAATCAAGAGTCCAATGATGCTTCCGAAAACCACAATCAGCCCAATGCCCTGAAGAATGGAGCCGAAACCGGAAGTAATGAGTGAAATGAGCTCCTCCATCTCCATTCCTGCTAAGGTCCCTACGAGGAGACTTCCAAGAATCAGCATCAGTAAAGGGTGCTGATTGAATTTATTTACTCCCAGTATGATTAAGAGTATTGTAGTAAGAATAATGATTAAAAGAACGCCTAAAGACATGAAGGAGGATTTTATTAAATCTTGATTGCTTATCAAATTTAACAACTCCTCCCGACACCAATGACCTTACATAGATAAACGAATAAAAATCATGGCCGTCTGAAAGATGAGATAAATCCTGTTCAAGAGAAGCAGTGGCCATCATGGACGAGCCTTCTTGGCCGGATCATAAACTACAACTAGGGAGCATTTTTTATGTGCTGCTCAACAGTAAGTTTATGGAGAAATTCAGGTGCAATATCTACTCCATTCTGCCATTCTATTGTCCACCTGTTCCGTGTGAATTTTTTGAAAAATTCAACTTCTTGCAAGGGCTTAAAAACAGTACGGTGATCGGTAAAAACCTTTTCCTTTAAATCCACTACTCCTTTTACACCATCATTGAACGACAGTCGAAGTTCATAATTGTCAATGTATTTGGCATCAATAACTTTCAGTAATGTCATAATCCTCTATTTCAAAGGCTCAATCTTATTGTATTTGCCTGTTTCTCGGATAGAGTCCCAGTTCTCCATTAGTTCGTCTTTGTGTAAATCCAGCCAATCAAAAACAAGTCCTAATGCTCTTCTTGGCATTTCACCTTTTACAATACCATCTTCAATATTGACTAAAGCTTCGTATTCTTGGTATTCAATATGAAAATGAGGTGGATGATGTTCATCAAAAAACATTCTTACCACTATTCCGTAGAATCTACTTATTTCAGGCATAACACAAAGATAAAAAAATGATTAAACCTAAGAAAAGCCGCTGAATTACACTTGGAAAGAGAGCAAAAAAAGAAACCCCGCTGCCAGGGCTTCTCCATATTAGCTGCATAAAATATATAAAACTAAATAAAAATAAAATGAAAAAGTTAAAAAAACTACAGCTAATTAATCCTTAAACCATTTATTGTGAAAACTTAAATCATCACAAATATACGACGAATAAGAAATAAACTACATCCGGAAAGGAGCCATTGTTCTACACTAAAATCTGCTTATTCAGTTTATTAGTTATCATGCTTATTTTAGTATGTCACCTGTGTCATTTTTATTGGAATCCAATAAACTCTGTTCCTTCTACATCTCCACCGCAATTTTCAATAATCCAATAATGACCCCTTTTTACCGGCATGATCATTGATGTCATCGGTATGTAGGAACTGAGGGCATTCGTCTGTCTGTATTCCATTGATGCAGCAGCCTTTAAAAGGCTGGAATTTTCACTTTCGCCGGATCCTTACCACAGCTAACTAAGAGCAAAAGCATGGAGAGAATGACGATTATGTTGTAATTTTTAATTGTATACATGTGTTTCTATTATTTTAAAATTTAGTTCAAGACGAAAGTGAATCAATTAGCCCATAACTGATATTTTGGTATGAAAGACACTGACTGTAATGATCACCTTAGCAATAAAATTTGTTTCATGTTTGCAAATGTACAATAAAAGGGGGGGGGGGGGGGGGGGGGTTTTGTATTTTTATATTTTAATTTTTTTTTTTTTATTATTTGTTTTTT
>JAPPDO010000039.1:2370-9054 GCA_028821635.1 Ekhidna sp. | reverse complement strand
TTACAGATGAACCCAATAATAATGCACGCATAGGAACGACCGCAGGATTTAATGATTTTACAGGCTATAATGATGCTATGGGCTGGAACTGGACCATGGAAACTATCCTTACCATTGCCAATGCAACCTACAATACAGCTACTAATGTGGCCATCCTGGAATTCAGTGACAACGTTCAAATTAACGGGAATCTTAATACAGTTTCAGGCTATTTTACTTTTACAGACAGAAGCGGTACGACTGGGGTCGGTATCAAGACTATAATGCCGACAGCAATAGCCGACGGAACGGCCGGCGATAATATGCTTCAAATCACGATTGACCTGGGCGATGACCCAACGGATCGAGCGGACGGAGCACTGGGCGACGTGGAGATCACCTATACTGACCCTGATGATACAGATGGTATCAATATCTCCACCACCGCCAGCCCCGCCGTCGAGCTTCTCAACATAGCTGCCGGCAGTGGCCCCTTACTAGACCTTGACAACACGCCCCCAACCATTACAAGTGTTGCTGCGGGTGGTACAACACAGATAACCGTCACCTTCTCCGAGCCTGTTCAGCCAAGTACTATCGTTGCGACTGATTTTACGGTGGTAGACGGCCTAGGCAATACTTTTGCAGTAAGTGCCTGGGCTGACGGAACGGTTGCCGATACTAATATTACGCTTACAGTGGCAGACTTCTCCGGTGCAGTAGGTGATTTGAGGGTCACGTACACGCGCAGCCTGAGTGTCATCGAAGACTTTGGCCGGAACAGCACTGCTTCCGGACAGTCGGCAGTCATTGACCGTGATGTGCGCACGCCTACATTCGATTCATTTACGGTAAACGACATGAATACCATTGCCATGCACTTCTCGGAAGAGGTGCAAACGAATGGGATTAGTCTGACTGACTTTACGGTAGGTGATATTACAAGGCGTGGCAAATACAAGGTGTTTACGCAGTCTGCTGCTGGCAGCACGGTTGTTTTGACAACAGCAGACCTCTCCTCAGCGGTTGATACCCTTTTTGTTACCTATACGAATAATTCCGGTGAGATCAGGGATTACGGTGAAAACGCTGTAGCAACGACCACCAACTTCAGAGACCTGCCGGGCACTCCGATGCTTGTGAAAAATGTGCCAACAACAAGTGAGGCTTTCTTTGCAATTGGAGACCCTCCTAATCCTGCCCCACCCACACCTCCCAGCCTCGCCGTATTCAGAACAACCGATGACATGAACAATCCGGGCACTCATGGAACGGTCACCATCACACCCACGATTGACCAAAGCACCATTCGGATATATTCAGACCCCTCGTTACCTCAGGGAGATGCCAGTCTTTACTGGGAAATGGATAATGTTTCCAGTACCATAGGAATTGATGTTAGTGTGAATAATATACTTAGTTCATTGCCTGATAGTGAGGAGCCGGACTTTACAGATAGAACTCATGATAACGGCATCTATACATTCTACATCACCGAGCAAACGGACATAGCAGCGCACGGTGTGGCACGTGAAGGACCTGCCGCTACATACTCCCTAGCTTTTTTGGATGATATTATAAGAAGGATTCCCGGGTCTACACCTAATGAAGCTACCACATTCAGTGTAGATCAGGAAGATATTGAAGTTAATATTTCCCTGTACCATCCGGCGGACCAAATATTGAATTTTACAGGGGGGGGACTACGGGGGTCTGTTGTCAATCCGGGCAGAGGTGATACTTCTCGAATTGAATTCTCGGTTGGTTCTGCTACCATAGGAAGCAATCAAACAAGCATTACTTGGAGCAATGCCTCCTCTGAACGAGCAATCTTTGAGCCATCTGAGCTTGCTTTTAATATCACTGGTCAGGAGAACGTTTTTGATCCTATGGCGGGTCCTAGTCAAGATCGTAAGAATCGTTCTTTTGCTAAGAGCGATATGACTACTTCAAGACTAGAACTTAATACGTCATTAGGAAGTTTCGATTCAGACGGCACTGATACGATGAAGGAAGATTTTTATATCATAGAGGCGTATTTTATTAGAAATGGTGTTCCGGTCACAATGGATAACGACGGAATGGTAATTGGAGTGTCCGGTGTAGCCTTTCCAACGGGTGGTAATATAGCTTCGAATATTCTTGTATATGATTCTCCGGGTTCTACAGGTGGAGATAACAGGGCTGATATTGATGCTTTAAATAATGTTAACAACACAGTCTCTACTTACATTGCCGGAGAATGGGAAATAGATCCGGACGGTTTGCCAGCAAATATTGCAGGTTTATTTCCGGATTATAATAACAGGATAGATACCATCCGGCTGTACACAATATGGAGAGACGATAATGATCCACCCAGCTATGGCCAAATATCAAGTGCGGATATTTATTTATATCCGGACCCCGGAGTTACAGTTTCCTTACTGGGATTAGGAAGGGACGGATTTTATTGTGAAGATGACAGGAATGAAGCGCAGGTTCGTGCAAATATCTCTACCTATGCCGGTTATAATCCAACAAATATACCAGGGATAGGAACTAATGGTAGTAATATTCGGAATGGGTATTTACTTGAATACTCAGCAGGGGGCAGTACATCTTTTGCCACTACTGAACGGGTTAATTTTTCAGATGAAGTAATAAACGGTGCCCCGGCTGGAACATCAAATATTAACACCTTTTCTATCCAAGACCCACTCGGGGACGGAAGCAACGCAAGAGGGATCTTTAGGATCATTTATCAGTCCTTAGCACTTACTGATGCGGATATCATTGTACAGGACACATTGGTGTTCGAAGTTCGGCCCAAGGCCTCTGCCCCCAGAATCGATCTGGCCGAATTAGGCAATTACGGAGGTTTTAATGACAGAGACAGCAGTTATGTATTTGAGTTTTGTGAAGGAGACATGATCCCTAATATTGTAATAAATACAATGCAAACACCGGCCGATGCTGTGGGGTCAGAACCGAATGCATCTTATAACTGGTATCAAAGCAGCGATGATTTACTGTTTGAATCAGAAACCAACACGCTGGACCCGACCCTTATCTTTCCAACGGGCACGGTATCGGGTACGGTTGAGAAAGACATCTACGTAACGAGGACGGTTGATGGTTGTGAGTCTGGCTCCGTCCAAATAAGCTTTAGGGTATTTGCAATCCCCGACGCGGTAGAGGTGAGTGCGCCGGACACGAATCCTAACATCAATGCGTCAGGGGGGGAATACTACTTTGAATACTGCTGGGATCCTATAGGTGCTGACGTAGCGTATGATGCGACGGAGATTCTTTCAAGCCTTAATGATGTAAATAGCAGGGCCTATATCCAAGATCGATCGTATTTTGCCATTTGGGATGGTGAATCGGCGGCTGACCCGATAGCCATCATTAGATGGAATAATAGCAATGATTATGAAATTGCCGACTTGTCTGCAACACCTTACACCGCTCCGGTGAGTGGTACAACGGTTGCTTCGAACGGTATCAACTCCGAAGTGTTCTGGATATCCGAAGTCGTTGCAGACAGCACACTCGTAAATCCTGCTGCCGTCTTTGAAGGCTGTGAAGGAGAACGTGCCCGAATAAATGCGATTATCTATACCGATCCGGCCATACCGAGAGCCTTCACTGGGAACCCCAGATTTGACAGCGATGGTGCTGAGGATATTTATACCTACTATATGTGTGCTAATGAAACATTTCCCGATGTGGGAATAGACCCTCCCGCCGGACTTGTCAATGATTACACCTTTCAATGGTCTGACAGCGATACCTTCAGTGATACGCTAACCATTGGCAACAGAAGGGGAGAAGTCGTCACACAGGTAGACTTGTCAGAACGCGGTAATCCGGGTGGTTTTAATCCGGGCATGTCAGGCATATACACCTACTATGTTCGTATTGTTACGAACAGAAACCTAAACTCCGGATACCTAGGGTGTGAAAGTGCCCCCCAAAGAGTAGATATCGTTGTATATCCTACCTCCGACGTTCCCACAATCAGCGTTAATAACGTTGCTGATCGTGAGAGTGATGGCGGCTCACAGTTGAGATCTACTATTAGCACAGGTATTGGCAGCTTTGACGTTGAGTATAATTTCTGTGTAGACGGCAGCACCGACGAGATAGTTGGGGGCCTGGATGCCGGCATTCTCTTCCGTTCAACGATTAACTTTGATCAAAATAATCCGGCTCCAAGAACAGGATCCCCGAATGAGGATAATGAAGTCTTATGGTTTGTTGCAAACCCCGATGCTAGCGGTGTGGAAAACGATAATGCCGTTGCAAGTACGTTAGGACTTACCGTAGATACACTATCTGCTGTTTCGCTGCAAATGGACGGAACTGAAAACGCTACCTTCAATTTTGCTGTCCTCCACAGGGAGAACTTTATTGACGGATACACCTTTTTTGACGGCTGTTTCAGCAGCGTTGAAGACAACACAGTCTATGTAAGGGTCAATGTAAATACCGTTCCCGTCCCGCAGTTTACATGGACAGGCATCACGGAAGATCAGCCTACCGTCTTTAACTTTATTGATCAGACCAGTGTTGGCACTCCGGTCAATTATAATTTTAACGTTTATCCGGTAAATGGCGACGGAACTCGTGGAGCCTCTCTGGTTTCAAATGTCTCTACGACGGCGGTAGATTTGAATGCAAGTCGTTCGGAGTTTACCGCCACATTTGCAGATGCAGGCGTTTATGAAGCTGAACTTCAAATTAATTCCGAAGCGGGCTGTAGTGCCGTTGAAGTAAGAAGATTCCGAATACTTGAACATATCGACTTCCCTACGCTTGACGTTCGGTCTTATCAGCAGTTCTTTGAAACCGGCGACGGCGGATGGTTTGTAGAGTTTCAGGGAGATGACGGCTTGAGTGGAAGTTATGAGGTGACCTCTCCGAGAGTATCAACGTGGGTTCATGGTGTCCCTGATGGAGCGATAATTAACGGAACGAGCGACGGTTCAGGCCAGGCATGGTCCACTACCGGGACATACAACCCCGCCTCAACCATTGAGAATACCTACGTGGGAGGTGAAGATTCCTGGGTTTACTCACCTTCTTTTGATTTTAGCAACATTGCTAACCCTGCGATTCAGTTTGAAACTTATCGCGATCTGGAGTTAAAAGACGGAGTGACGTTTCAGTATTCCACTGATAACGGGACGAATTGGATTACACTCGGAGAATTTGAGCCTACATTGGACGGAACCTCTCCCTCCTCCGGAACAAATTGGTTCAATGCACGTCAGATTTCCTCTTCCGTGGGACAGGCCGCAGTAGTCAATGAGACACCGGAGAACGTAAACAGAGAGGGATGGTCCGGGCAGTACGATGCAGACGAGCAGGCTTCCTCAACGAACGGCTGGTTAGTCAGTACGCATGAGTTGGTAAGAATCCCGGATAAAACAAATGTCCGTTTTCGGTTTGCATTGTCCTCTCAGGGTACGCCGGAGGAGGCAAAACTGGGCAATGGCTTTGGTTTTGATAATATGAGAATTTTCAATCTTGAAAAATCAGTTTTAGTGGAGCAATTTTCAAGTTCAATAGATAATAATGCCATCAGGCTAGACACAACGGCACAGTTGTTTGCTAGAGGTCGGCTGTACATCAATTATTTTACCAGCCTTTCCAACACAGAAGATAGAATAGACCTTCTGAACATGAGGAATCCTTCAGGCCCCGCACAGCGGCGGTTATATTATGGTATTGGAGATTTGGGGACTTCAGCATTAGACGGAGAAGTGATAGCGAAAGCATCAAGTACTTCACCGGGATGGAATAATGTAGATGTTTCAATAAAAGAGTTAGTAATTCCCGAACTGCTACTCCTAGCTACTGATAATAGCTTCGGCCTCGTATCCAACGACTCCGAACCAAATACGATATCAGTTTCAGCAACCTGGAGATTTCAAGTGTCGGGAGATGATGGTAGCGCTCTCACACTTGAAGATCAGGATTACTCCTTCTATTTCGCAGTCATTGAAGAGGCCATCTCCGTAACGAATATTACTACTGAGGGGGGTGAGAACAATTACGCTGATATGGGGATAGACTCGATTTACAATGTATTTAGAACATTCATGCCGAATGCGGACGGAGATCCTTTTACAAACTATCGAGGATCTGTTACCACAGGTCAGGAATTTAATGTGGATGCTGAGTGGGAAATTTCGAGTGTTTTCGATGTCAGTAAGCTCCGTGTCATTGCATTTGCACAAAATAATAATACACAGACGATCATTCAGTCTGGTGAACTTGACATCACCGGTAAGGCATCACTTGTAACCGGACTTGAAAATGAACTCTTCGGATTTGAGCTTTATCCAAACCCAGCGAATAATGGATTTACGGTTGAGTTTGCGATGCCGATTACTGCTGAGACGGCGTGGGTGCTATTAGACCAGACCGGCAGAGAGACTGCCTCCGGAGCTATTTCTGAAGGATCCCGCCGGACAAACGTGAGCACAAAGGATGTCCCAAGCGGGTTATATTTCATTCACATTTATGGGGGAGACGGCAAACCTCAGTCTAAACGAGTGATAGTAGTTCACTAAATATATGGAGATGAATATTTATAAACAAAGCCCAACCGTTCCGGTTGGGCTTTATTGTTTATTCAGTTGAGAAACTAATCAGATTACGATGTTCACGATTTTATTTTTCACTACGATCACTTTTATGGGTACTTTTTCATTT
>JAPPDO010000039.1:0-2360 GCA_028821635.1 Ekhidna sp. | reverse complement strand
ATCCATTTTTGAATTATCTCATTGGCAAGTGCCCCCTTATCTATCTCCTCCCTGTCAGCATCAATAGAGAAATTGATTTTGGCTCTCACTTTTCCGTTTACGGATACAGGATACTCAATGGCATCTTCCGCTAGGTATTCTTCTTTGAGCTCAGGATAGGCAGCATTCACAATGGAGCTTTTGTTTCCTAAAAGTGACCAGACCTCTTCGGTAATGTGTGGTGCGAAAGGAGCGAGTATGATGGTGAGAGGTTCCAGTATGGCTCGCTTATTACATTTTAATAAGAATAATTTATTTACGGTGATCATAAAAGCACTCACGGAGGTGTTTGGCGAAAGTTTTTCCATGTCCTCTGTCACTTTCCTGATGGCGGCGTGAAGTATTTTTAGCTCTTCCTTCGTCGGATGTTCTGCGGAGACTGCGAAAATGTTTTCGTGATGGAATAATGACCAGAATTTTCGCAAAAACTTAAAGACACCCTCTATTCCATGCGTATTCCAGGTTTTGCTCTGCTCAATCGGGCCCAAAAACATTTCATACATTCGTAACGTATCCGCTCCATACTTCTCTACTAAATCATCAGGGCTTACCACATTAAATTTGGATTTAGACATTTTTTCCACTTCCCGGCCGCAGATATATCTTCCGTTTTCCAGAATAAAATCATAACTGAGGTGTTCCTTCCTCCAATTCCTGAATTCTTCAATTTTAAGTTCATCATTGGTTGTAAGATGAATCGGGCAATGGATTTTTTGAATAACATTTAATTCTTTTACCTCAAGCTTTGCTGCGTTTTGATTAAACTTTTGATGTTCCCCCGTATCAGATGCTTTAATCACTTTTTTGAATTGGGTTAAAGCTGCCGGATAATATGATGACTCATCTTCCTTAGTCATGAGGTTCCCTGATTCATCTTCTTGTATTAGATTCCTTGAGAGGAGCAGCAATGGTTTGATCTCACCATACCAGTCACCTTCTTCATCAATAAATCCAACTGTAAAGGAAGCCCTATATACAAAATTAGACGGGCCTTTAATCATTCCCTGATTTATCAGCTTTCTTGCATATTCTTCCACACGGAGGTATCCTCTGTCATACAAAAGCTTAGTCCAGAAGCGGGAATAAAGTAAATGTCCGGCAGCATGCTCACTTCCACCGATGTAAAGGTCTACATCCTGCCAATATTCAAGTGCTTCTTTACTGCAAAATTCATCTTCATTTGACGGGTCCATATATCGGAAGAAGTACCAACTGCTGCCTGCCCAGCCGGGCATAGTGCTTAACTCGTATGGATTTCCCCGATGGCTCCATGCTACGGCTCTTCCCAGCGGTGGATTTCCTTCCCTTGTCGGCAGGTATTTATCAATAAGGGGAAGTTCAAGAGGGAGTTCTCGGTTATCAGCCAGCTTAGGTATCTCCTCTTCATAATACACCGGAATGGGCTCTCCCCAGTACCGCTGACGTCCGAAGATGGCATCTCGTAGCTTATAATTGACCTTTCGGGTACCAATTCCTCTCTTTTCCACCTCCTCAATTCCCCTTTTTATTGCTTCTTTCGGCGTAAGTCCATTTAAGAAGTCGGAGTTGATAATTCTTCCTTCTTTCGTTGAATCGGCTGCTGTCTCCGTAATTTTCTGTGCATCATTAATCCTCACAATTGGTAAATCAAAGTGCTTTGCAAAGTCAAAATCACGCTGATCTCCGCTAGGGACGGCCATGACCGCTCCGGTGCCATAGCCTGCCAGCACATAATCAGCAATCCAGACGGGTATTTTTTTGCCGGAAAATGGGTGTATCGCATAGCTTCCGGTGAATACTCCGGTAATGTTTTTTGCATCACTCATCCGGTCTCGTTCGGAGCGGTTCTTCGCTTTTTCCATGTAACCATTGACCGCCTCTTTTTGCTTCGTATCTGTAAGTAGAGCCGCAAGTTTGCTTTCGGGGGCAAGCACCATAAAAGTCACACCATATATGGTATCAATTCGTGTGGTAAATACTCGAATCTTTTCCTCGGCATTGTCAATTTGAAAATCAATTTCAACACCAGGTGATTTACCAATCCAATTTCTCTGAATTTCCTTGATAGACTTTGGCCAGTCTATGGTGTCCAAACCGGAAAGCAGTCGGTCTGCATAAGCTGTAATGCGCATGCTCCACTGAGGCATACTTTTCTTGACAACCGGATGTCCCTCTCGCTCTGAATATCCATCTTTAACCTCATCATTAGAGAGCACCGTTCCGAGTTTAGGGCACCAGTTGACGACTGTGTCACCTAAATACGCCAGTTGATATTTAAGAATAAACGATGTTTTCTCTTTTTAAGTGTCGCCTTCACTCTCTTCATAGGTCATTGAATGTGT
>JAPPDO010000100.1:1687-9131 GCA_028821635.1 Ekhidna sp. | reverse complement strand
AATAAGGGAGCGGTGGGGCGTTATTAGAACTCAGGAACTGTTGGCAGCAAGGAGGATAGATGGCGGTCGGCAGTTCTTCTCCAGAGCTACTGATCTTGGGTATTCAAAGAACCCCGAAGAAACCTTTACTATATGGGATCGAGATAAAGTATTAGCAGATTTTGTGTGGGTATATCGAAATTTTCAACCTGACATCATCATCACAAGGTTTGATTCTGACGGAATAAGTCACGGTCATCATACAGCCAGTGCAATTTTGGCAAGAGAAGCGTTTGAATTGGCGGGCGATCCCGATGCCTTCCCTGAACAACTGGATATGGTTGATACTTGGCAGCCAAAAAAGATTTTTTGGAATACCGGTTGGTGGTGGTTTAGAAATCCTAAGAGAGATACCAGCGGTCTGATTAGCATCAATATGGGAAAATTTAACCCGCTCATCGGGGCTTCTTATGGAGAGCTTGCTGCGTTCAGCAGAAGCATGCACAAAAGTCAGGGATTTGGATCGGCCGGAACTCGGGGAGATCAGCCTGAATACCTGAAGCAATGGAGCGGTTCAAAAACGAAACGTCCATTTGATGATATTGACACGTCTTGGGAAAGAGTTGAGGGTTCTGAGTCGGTAGAATTTTACATCAACAAAGCAATCAATGAATTTGACGAAACGAAACCATGGCTTATTACAGAATACTTAGTGCTCGCAAAAAAGGAATTGCAGAAGTTAGCGAATGAGTTCTGGAAAGAAGTAAAGTCAAAAGAAATCAATGAATTGATTCTGGCTACTACCGGTCTGTATTTGTCTCTCTCCTCGGAAGACGATTACTATGTTCCGGGAGATTCCATAAAAATTGATTTTGAAGCAATCAATCGCAGTGATGTAGACATTGAATTACAAGAAATAAAATTTCAAAAATGGGAAACCCCAATTGAGTTTGGTGTTAAGCTATTGAACAATAAGAAGTTTACGTCCAAGCTAAACCTGAAACTCTCTCCCGGGTTGGAATTTTCAAACCCTTACTGGCTGGTGCAACAGGGCACATTAGGAATGTATACGGTCGAGGATCCAACTACGATTGGCTTGCCTGAGAACGAGCCCCCCCTAAGCGGAACTATTGTTTTATCAATTGGAGGAGAAGAACTGGTACTGCCGGTTCCGGTAAAGTTCAGAAGAACCGATCCCGTTGATGGAGAAGTAATTCAGCCAATATCGGTTGGTCCGCCGCTCATTCTGAACCTAAAAGAAAATGTGATCGTGTTCAGTGGTGACAAACCTAAAAAAGTGAAACTTTCGGCCATCGCAGGAAGGCAGGATGTGGCAGGGCAAATAATGCTTGACCTGCCCAAAGGATGGAAGTCTGAGCCTTCCGGCCAGTCATTTGATCTTACAAGGGAAGGCGAGGAGCAGAATTTTAGCTTCTCTGTTACCCCGCCAAAAGAAGAGTCAGAAGGGTTTTTGATAGTTAAAGCAGTGGTTGATGGAAAAACTTACACAAAAGGAAGGGTATCCATAGATTATGATCATATTCCTAGGCAAGTAATTTACCCTGAGTCGAAGGTGAGGCTTGTAAGGCTTGATCTAAAACGAAAGAAAGAACTTTTAGGGTATATAGAAGGTGCCGGTGATGCTATTCCGCAAAATCTTGAACAGGTGGGCTACAAGGTGGAGCTGCTTCGCAGAGAGGATATTGAAGCAACCCAACTTTCAAAGTATGATGCCATTATCTTGGGCGTGAGAGCCTTCAATACGGTCGACTGGTTAGCGTTTAAAAATGAAGAATTATTTAAATATGTTGAGAATGGAGGAAATTTGATCGTTCAGTACAATACCAACCGCCGGTTAGTAACCAATAGGGTTGCCCCTTTTGATCTTCAAATCTCAAGAGATCGTGTGTCTGTGGAGAAGGCACCGATAGAAATTTTAGCCCCAAAACATCCGGTGCTTAATTCACCTAATAAGATAGAGCAAAAAGACTTTGATAACTGGGTTCAGGAAAGGGGCTTATACTTCCCTAACAAGTGGTCTGATGAGTTTACGCCTGTTTTAAGCAGTCGTGATCCCGGTGAGAGTCCAAAAAGTGGAGGTTTACTCATCGCTAAATACGGTAAAGGCAACTATGTGTATTCCGGATATAGTTGGTTCAGGGAATTACCGGCAGGTGTTCCCGGTGCATACCGTATTTTCGTCAATCTTATCGAGCTAAACAATAATTGAATTGACCTCCGTAGAAAACATGGATAAACCACCCTTCTTTAAAAAATGGAGGTCTTTATATCTTCTCTTGATAGGCTGGCTAGCATTACTCATCCTGTTGTTTCAACTGTTTAGCTCCGGCTATTAAATGAATACGCTTGACTTATTGGTGCTTTTTGGCACATTGATTTTCATTGTAGCTTATGGCGTGTACAAGACAAGGGGCGAAAAGAATATTGAAGGTTACCTGTTGGGAAGTCATTCGATGAAGTGGGGCACTATTGGCTTATCCGTTATGGCCACACAGGCCAGTGCCATTACCTTCATCTCCACTCCGGGCCAGGCTTATGAGAGCGGAATGGGGTTTGTTCAAAATTATTTTGGGCTACCCATCGCTATGATTGTTGTCTCCGCCGTCTTTATCCCTATATTCTATCGACTCAAAGTTTACACAGCGTATGAGTTTCTTGAGTCGAGATTCGACTTAAAAACCCGATGTTTAGGTGCCGCCATTTTCCTGATCCAAAGGGGGCTGGCCGCCGGAATTACGATCTACGCCCCGGCCATTATTTTATCAAGCACACTTAATTGGGATTTGACAATAACCATTCTCGGGACAGGGATATTGGTAATCATCTATACTGTTTCGGGAGGGACTAAGGCAGTATCAATCACCCAAAAACAACAAATGGCCGTGATCATGGGAGGGATGTTTGCCGCTTTCTTTGTCATCATTTATTATATCACTAAATATACTTCGTTCAGTGAGGCTTTGGATCTTGCGGGTAGTTTAGGCAAGCTGGAGGCCGTGAACTTTAGTACAAATGCCGGAGATCGATACACATTGTGGACAGGTATTTTAGGAGGCTTCTTTTTACAACTTTCTTATTTTGGCACGGACCAATCTCAGGTTCAACGTTATCTGGGAGGGACAAGCGCAGCGGAGAGTAAATTGGGACTTATGTTCAATGCTGTTCTCAAAATTCCAATGCAGTTTTTCATTCTCTTTACCGGAGTGATGGTTTATGTGTTTTATGTTTTCTATCAGCCGCCCATTCACTTCAAAGAGGCTTCCGTAGCGATAGTTCAAAATTCTGAGTACGCAGAAGCATATCAGGCCATTGACGAAAGGTATCAGGAAGAATTAGCATTGAGAAGATCAGCCGCAGTAAATTACTCATCTTCAAATGCAGAGATGTATATCCGTCAGTTTGAGGAATCAGATGCCAGGATTTCCTCGCTGAGAAATGAAGCAAAGGCGTTGATTCTGAAAGCGGACAATACACTGGAAACAAAGGATTCAGACTATGTTTTTCTTACCTTCATTATTACCTATCTGCCTCACGGGCTCGTCGGACTGTTGATAGCCGTAATCTTCTCTGCGGCCATGTCGTCTACTTCCTCAGAATTGAATGCGCTGGCTTCCACCACATCAGTGGATTTTTATAAGCGTACAGTCAGGCAAGATGGCTCGGAACATCACTATTTGAAGACCTCAAAACTATTCACGCTTGTCTGGGGTATGCTGGCCATTTTATTCGCCATCCTTGCCAACAACGCTGAGAGTTTGATTGAAGCAGTAAACATTGTAGGGTCCATATTTTATGGTACGATACTGGGTATCTTTTTAGTTGCGTTTTTCCTGAAGCATGTTCGGGGCAGTGCCGTCTTTATTTCGGCTATCATTGCCCAAACAGGGGTTATTATCATTCACTTCATGACGGAAGCCGGAGTGTTTTCACTTAGCTACTTGTGGTATAATCTGATAGGATGCGCAGGCACCATTATGCTGAGTTTATTTATTCAGCTATTCCTGCCAACAGGAAAAGCAACGGAGCCGAAGTTCCCGAGTTAGCCGGATGTATGGCAGACGGAGAAACGTACAAAGAGGCTTTGGAAAATGTACAGATTGTGATTAATGAGTGGTTAGAAACTGTAAAACGAAAAGATCGACCAATCCCAAAATCAAAAGGGAAATTGATGTATGCTTAAAATACAAAACTACCGGCAAAAAAAGAGGTAAGTAATACAGATTCGCTTACCATTTTATGCCCAAACCGTCATAAAACCAATGCTTCCTGTGCAAAACAGCTAAGCCTTGAAATCGGTAAGATAGCATAGAAGGGTGAAGGGGGTTCTCTCGGTCACTGACAGCTTTTGTAGAATGACTGACAGGTATTATAGTCTGTACTGCTCAGCCTTACCTTCCTGAAAGCCAAAAATTAAAAAAAATGTCAGGAAGCAACAGCCCGAAAGAGGGTACTACAAAAATTACTTAACTTCGTCGCTGATCTTTTAATAAAGAATGACACCAATGAAAAAAGGAATTATTCTAATGCTGGTGCTTTGCTGCACGATACCGAAGGGGACAGGGCAGGCTTTTGAAGATACGAAACGAAAAGCCGAACAGGGAGACGCAGACGCTCAGCTTAAATTGGGACTGATATACGACATAGGAGAAGTCACCTTGAAGGATGACAAACAAGCCTTGTACTGGTATAAAAAGAGTGCCGAACAGGGAAAAGCAGCCGCTCAGTTGATGTTGGGAGTGATGTACTACAATGGAGAAGGCACCTTAAAGGATGACAAACAAGCCGTTTACTGGTATCAAAAGAGTGCCGAACAGGGATACGCAGACGCTCAGTTTAATTTGGGACTGATGTATGCCATAGGAGAAGGCACCTTGAAGGATGACAAACAGGCGTTTTACTGGTATCAAAAGAGTGCCGAACAGGGAAAAGCAGCCGCTCAGTTTAATTTGGGACTGATGTATGCCAAAGGAGAAGGCACCGTAAAGGATGTCAAACAAGCCTTTTACTGGTATCAAAAGAGTGCCGAACAGGGAGACGCAGCCGCTCAGTTTAGTTTGGGACGGATGTACTACCTAGGAGAAGGCACCTTAGAGGACTACAAACAAGCCTTTTACTGGTATCAAAAGAGTGCCGAACAGGGAGACGCAGGAGCGCAGTATATGTTGGGACTGATGTACCACGAAGGACAAGGCACCTTAAAGGACTTCAAACGGGCGTTTTACTGGTGTCAAAAGAGTGCCGAACAGGGTGATGCAGAGGCACAGTATTCTTTGGGAAGGATATACTACGATGGAAAAGGCACCTTAAAGGATTACAAACAAGCTGCCTATTGGATACGGAAGGCATACAACAGCGGTGGTGAGGAGGTTGCAAAGAAGGCCAAAGAATTTTGGGATGAGCATGAGCTTTGGAGGTACTCAGAAGCAGAATAGAAAAAACAACCCCCTCTCTAGGAATAGGTTGTAATCCGGCGTGGAACGTTCGGCATGGAACGCTTGGCCGATGAGCCTGTCGAATCGGCCCTCTCATAGGTGTAGTTTGTAGTCCGGCCGGGATGAGTGATGGAATATTGTTTGTTTCTGTTGTTTATTCATTTGTCTGCAATACATTAGCTATACCGAATTTATTATTTATGTCAAAAGCAATACCGTCTCGTTCTGAGGATTATTCCCATTGGTACAATGAACTGGTAAAAAAAGCCGGATTAGCAGAAAATTCTTCTACGAGAGGCTGCATGGTTATCAAGCCTTATGGTTTTGCCATTTGGGAAAAGATGCAGCAACTCTTGGATCAAATGTTTAAAGAGACCGGTCATGAGAATGCCTACTTTCCTCTTTTGATTCCAAAATCTTTCCTAAGCCGCGAGGCTGACCATGTGGAGGGTTTTGCCAAAGAATGTGCGGTTGTCACACACTATCGTTTGAGAACAGACGAAAAAGGAGCCGGCGTGGTTGTTGATCCCGAAGCGAGGCTTGAGGAGGAGCTAATCGTCCGTCCAACGTCTGAAACGGTAATTTGGGATACGTATAAAAGTTGGATACAATCTTATCGCGATCTTCCACTGCTTATCAACCAATGGGGTAACGTGATGCGTTGGGAAATGCGCACCCGACTTTTTCTTCGTACTTCGGAATTTTTGTGGCAGGAGGGGCATACCGCTCATGCGACTAAAGAAGAGGCTCAGAATGAAACAAGGCAGATGCTTGATGTTTATGCCAAATTTGTGGAGCATTATATGGCTGTGCCAGTAGTAAAAGGTGTTAAAACAGCGAGTGAACGCTTTGCGGGGGCCGTGGACACCTTTTGCATTGAGGCGATGATGCAGGATGGCAAAGCCTTACAAGCCGGGACTTCACATTTTTTAGGCCAAAATTTTGCTAAAGCTTTTGACGTAAAATTTGTAACAAAGGAGGGTAAAGAAGAATTTGTTTGGGGAACTTCATGGGGGGTAAGCACTCGTCTGATGGGTGCTTTGATCATGGCGCATTCTGATGATGACGGCCTGGTGCTGCCTCCAAAACTCGCTCCGATTCAGGTGGTCATTGTGCCTATTTACTTCAAAGGTGAGGGCCTTGAGAAAGTCATGGAAGTCGTCAAGCCGATTCTTAAATCATTGAAAGAAGAAGGTATTTCAGTAAAATTTGATACCAGAGATACACACAAACCGGGTTGGAAATTTGCAGAGTATGAGTTGAAAGGAGTGCCGGTTCGACTAGCCATTGGCCCTAAGGACTTGAAAAAAGGGACGGTGGAAGTGGCAAGAAGAGATACCAAAGAAAAATATTTTCAGCCAATAGACTCTATTGTTGAACACGTTGCAGGACTACTTGAAGATATCCAAGATAATATCTATTCTAAAGCGGCTGCCTTTAAGGAAGAGCATACGAAAGGAGCGACCTCATGGGAACAGTTCAAGGAGTTGGTTGAACAAGGGTTTGTTTACGCTCATTGGGACGGCACTCCTGAGACTGAGGATAAGATAAAGGAAGAAACCAAAGCAACGATCCGCTGCATTCCTTTAAATCAAACTAAAGAGGAGGGAAGGTGTATCTTTTCAGGAAAACCTTCCCAAGGGAGGGTTCTATTTGCTAAGGCGTATTAGGGGATTTATTCAAGAATTTGATTAGATTCTATAAAATTACGTCCTTTCCTAGGCTATGTTGAGTTGATCTGCCACAAATTGAACGTACTCAAGAGCTTTGCATAATTCAAGTAGTAAAATAATCAACGTTCGAAAAAAAATTAAATATCAGAGCAACCTCCTGATTATGAGGATTTTAAATTTTAGGGAAGAGGAAAATTAAAACTATTTGAGTTGTTTTAGCGGAATATTATCAATTATGTAAATATCTCTCGGGTTTAAAACAATAGATTTAATCAGGAGATATATTATAGGAATGTTAAAAAAATCAATGTATGAAGATTAAATTTTGAGCGGTAATAA
>JAPPDO010000100.1:0-1677 GCA_028821635.1 Ekhidna sp. | reverse complement strand
CAAAACACGAGGAGACAGGAAAATTAAATTATATGTGCAAAGGTCTGATGCTATTATTAGTAATTCCTATTAACTTTATGTGATAAAATAATTGAAAACGACTTAAATTACGATTTATTCGGAATATCAAATAAAATACAAGTTCAATACTCTTGATCGTATGAAATCAATTGAAAAACACGTTCTTAGGTATGGTTTATTGACAACAATCGCACTGATCTGTTACTTTTTATTAATGCGTCTTCTGGGATTAGCCGAAATTACAGAACTACGGTCTTTGAACGCACTGATTATGTTTTCAGGTGTTTTTTTAACTATTAAAAAATTCCGAAATGGAGACTTTGACACTGCTTTTGGCTATTTATCGGGTATCGCAGTAGGTTTTTTCACAGGTATTGTCATTGCAATAAGTTTTTCTTTGTTTATTGGAATTTATATCTATTTTGATCCCGTATTTTTGGCAGCAATCGTTGCAGATAATCCTCAAAAAGATTTCTTAAACCCGCTGACCGCAGCAATGGTTATTTTTATTGAAGCTATCGCCTCAGGCTTTTTGTTTTCTTATGCGGCCATGCAGTGGCTCAAAGAGGACAAAGTTGTTTGACACAATAGGTAATACCGTTCGCAACATTAAAGGGTGCAACTGCACAAGGTATAACAACATCTGAAGGTGAAATTTATACTTTACTAGGAATCTTTATCTGTCTTTAAGCTTCCCGTACTGTTGATTCGTCAACAAAATCAATACTCCAAAAAGTACGGCTACGATGATAAGAATATTATTAAGAAATCCATCAATACTGAATGAAATTCTAATCAAGATAGTGGATATGATGAAGCCGGAATTTCTAATGACTACATGAAATTTACTGGTATGAAAAAAGGAAAAGAGCAACAGCAACACATCTGTGAGAATGAGTAAAGTAAAGAACTCATCAAAAAAGATGTTGTTCAAATCAACAAAAGTTGTTCCTTCTGTTGCTTGATAACCATAAAGTAAACTTCCGGCCCAGTCAACGAAACTGTAAATAGCCATAATAATGATAACAGGTACAAGCAAAGAAGCCATAATCTTCTTTCTCTTTATAAAAACCTGCACCCTTAAAGGGAGTGTATCAATTGGCTTAATGGATACGCCTTTCCCGTTGAGTTTGTGGAAATAATAAATAAGGAAAAACAGGAATAAGGTAGAGACGATATCATAGGTAAATTGCAGATCATACCTGTCCTCAAACCAGTTGATGGTCAAATCCAAGTTTGCTAGGTCTTTAAAAATTCTGCGAATTAAAATCAAAGTTATAATTTCATATTGCTTGGCGATATAATCAGATGTTGAGAATGGAATGTGGTAAACCAACAGATAAACTTCAAAAAGCAGTATGAATGTAAAGGGTGTATATATTGCTGAAATGGGGTTAGTCAGCAATTCTGACTCAAAAGAAGGCTTAATGATACCTGCATTAATGATTCCAATAATCAGAAGGTGAATTAAGAAACTCAGAATCGATATCCAAATGATAACCTTCTCGGATTTTTCTTTTGTGTTAGCAGACAATAAAAGATCATAATACTTACTCATGTTAAATCAACCCGATGATGAGTTATTTGTTGTTCAATGCATAGGTTTTGCAAAACTGTACCCGTCCTAAAATAAGTTGAGCATATTCATGCCGGACG
>JAPPDO010000089.1 GCA_028821635.1 Ekhidna sp. | reverse complement strand
CGGGGCTAACCTTTACATCAGCGACCCGAGTGCTGTCGGGCACACCGGAGGCAGGTACCGCATTGAGTGCGGCAGATTATACACTCACGGCAACAGATGTAGACGGCGAAGAGGCGAAGCTGACCCTCAGCATTACCATACGGGCAGCGAGTGCTATGCCGATCAGACTGAATGCGCAGATGCGTAGTATAAATGCTTCTACAACGAATAACACCGTCATGCTGACGAGCGAGGTGGATTGGGAGGCGGCAGAGACAGAAGACTGGATCACGGCAGTAACACCTGATAGAGGCACGGGCACGGATAATCCTACAGTGATTGTGCTGACGTATCAGGAGAATGCAACCTTTGAGGACAGAACCGGCACGATCACTTTCACGGAAACAACGGCAGGGGCTTCGCCGCCCTTTGAGGTGACTTTAGAGATAACGCAGGCTGGGGGTTCGCTCCTGACCACGACAGCCTATGAGATTACAGCGGAAGAGGACACGGATGCGAGCGTGAATTTCGCATCATCGGTGGCTTTCGGACCGGGCATTACGCACTGGTGGATTACGGCAGAAGATGGCTCACCGGCAAGTGGAATTGACGGAATCATGAGCGTGAGTGCCAATGCAGGCACACGAGCATTAGCCCGTGTAACGGGTTTTACCATAAATGTAGAAGAGAATCCGGTCACAACAGATCGGAACTTCTCATTGCGATTGCAGTTGGGCACAGGCTCCGGAGATGCAGTGGCTTCGGCGGCATTTACGGTGACACAAAAAGGGCAGTTTGTGCTGCTTGGTAAGACTGTTTACAGTATTGGAGCCAGAGGAGAAATAGACATGAGGATTGCTTTTGAAGAACTGACCTTTCGCTCAGATATTACACACTGGTGGGTCACCGCAGCAGATGGTGCATTAGTAACTGACCTCGTTGACATCAGGTCTGTAAGTCATGACGGAACGACCGGAAGAAGACAAACCGTAAGTGAGACTGCTTTTATTATGATTGTAGAGAATAATACGAGAATAGCGGCCAAGAACTTCGCACTGGCCTTGCAGGTAGGTACCGATTCGGACCCTGCCGTAGCGTCGGTACCTTTTAGTGTGACACAGGCAGTAAGACAGGCAGACGGAATGATACCTGTGAGCACGCTGGAGCAGTTGAACGCCGTGCGCTATGACTTAAACACAGACGGGCAGGAAGATGATACAGGCGGTCTGAAAGACATGCGAGAAGCGCAGCTGGCTTATGCGGCGGTCTTCCCAAACGTGATCTATGAAAAAGACAGACATACGGGCTACATGCTAACGAAAGACCTCGACTTTAAAGATGCAGGCAGTTATGCTTCCGGGGCTGTAAATACAGCATGGACAACAGGCTCAGGATGGCGGCAAATAGGGTTTTTTCGAAAAGTTAATGATAAGGCACCCTTTAAAGGCACATTTGATGGAGCAGGGCACGCAATAGCTAACCTGTATATGAACAAAGGTAATGCGTTTGCCAAACAGGATGCAGGTCTCTTCGCTTATGTACAAGGTGGTACCATCAAAGATCTAGGCATTAAGAATGTAAGTGTTCGTGCCGGCTCGGAGGTCGGAGGATTCGCAGCATGGCTGGACGGAGGCACCATCAGTGGGTGCTATGTTTCACAAGGAACGATTACAGGCAATACCGTTGGAGGGCTGGTAGGGTATAAAATTAAAGGCACCATCAGTGAGTGCTATGTCTCGGGAGTGACGATTGGAAGTGGAGGCTTCGCCGGAACGACGACAGGTGGAGGGCTGGTAGGACGTGAGAGTAGCGGTACGATCCGTGAGTGCTATGTCTCGGGAGGAACCGTTACGGCAACGACACGAGCCGGAGGGCTGGTAGGACAACTGTACGTTTCTAATAAACAACTCAGTGTAGTCAGTGACTGCTATGTTATGAATACGATCAGCAAAGGTGCTTCCAACACCGGCAGCCTGATAGGAACTCATGGGGTCTCCGCAAGAGGCACCGGCCGCACACCCGTCGGATTAGTAATCACCTGTTATGCAGGAGGACGAAATTATACTAAGCTGCTAGGAACAGTATCAGCAAATTCTACGGTGAAGCATAGCTTTCATCAGGCCGCTGAAAGCAACGGTCAGGGCAGAACATTGTCTCAACTGCAAAACCCGACAGGTTTGACAGGGATTTATAAGTCATGGAACAAGACCTTTAATGAACTATTTCTGAATTCTTCTGGAATAGTCACAGAGAAAAGTAGGACGACCATCCCGTGGGACTTTGGGAGTAATTCCCAGTACCCTGCGCTCAAAGGAATAGACGTAAACGGAGACGGAGAAATTAACGCCGCCGACCTGGCAGCGCAGCGGTGAGGAACAGCCTTTTTATGTCACAGACACTTGCATAGCGGTGATGCCGGAAGGTGGCTTTAGAAGTTATTGACTTCTGGAAAGGTTGAAACTTCCCAAAAGCTGCTATTTGAGCATCGTGTATGCTTTGCCTTGACGCTCTAAGACTCAAACAACTCCTGAACGGCCTTACGAACGGAGATTTTACGGGCGGAGATGAGTGCTTCTTTCTCGCTGATTGCTTCTTGGATGTTCGCTTTTCCGAAAAAGTTTAGCTCCAGAGCGGAGCGAACCAACGCATGAAACCATTGAATACGCTGGAGCCTGCGATTTTGTTCAAACCAGCCGCCGGCAGTAAGCTGCCGAAAGGCTTCGATTTCAGACCAGACGCTTTTGATGCCCGTCTTTTCCAAAGCCGAGCACGTAGCGACAGGAACCGTCCAGCCGGCCTCATGAGCCGGGAAAAGATGAACCGCATTCCGGTATGCTTTTGCCGCCCTCTTTGCCGCCTCCGGATTAGCTCCGTCCGCTTTATTGATCAAAATATGGTCGGCCATCTCCATGATGCCCCGTTTGATGCCCTGAAGCTCATCACCGCCCCCCGCAAGCATCAAAAGAAGGAAGTAGTCCACCATCTCTTTCACCACCGTCTCGCTTTGCCCCACACCCACCGTCTCAACAATGATGACATCGTACCCGGCCGCCTCACAAAGAAGTATCGCCTCACGGGTATGGGAGGCAACACCGCCCGGAATGGTGCCCGAAGAAGAAGGTCTTATGTAGGCCAATTCATTCTTGGAGAGCGTCTCCATCCTCGTCTTATCACCCAGAATGCTGCCCTTGCTTTTGCTGCTCGCAGGGTCGATAGAAAGCACCGCAACCCGTTTACCCGATGCAGTAAGCATGGTGCCGAAAACTTCAATAAAGCTGCTTTTGCCGGCCCCCGGCACCCCCGTAATCCCTATCCTGATGCTGCTACCCGTTTTTGGGAGTATTGCGTCTATCAGCAGGCCGGCCTGTTTGCGGTCATCGGCACGTTTGCTCTCAATCAGCGTAATGGCACGACCCAACGCCACACGATCGCCATCTAATAAGTCCGCTTTCAAGGCTTGCAGCACAACAGGAGGTATTTGCCGAAAAGTTGAATCCATGAGACAGTGGCAGAGTTTGGGTTCACAATCGTATGACCGCTACGATCACCTCGCTATGCGTGTGAGGTGTAAAAATACAACCTGCGCTTTATATGCAGCCTGTAACACTAAACTAAGGGGAATAAAAAAGACCCCCGAGAATGAGCGAGGGGCAACTCAAATGTTTTCACAACGGAATAATCCTTATTGTGATTTTCTGTAAATTGTGGGGCAATATTACATAAGCCTTAAAAGCGAAAGTGAGATTATGTTTTTAATTATCAAAACACTAAAAAAAGTGACGACTACCGAAGCAGTCGTCAAGGATTTCTCCTGTGGCTTATAGCCTTATTGTGATTAGTTTTTCAATGCAAATATAGGTAATAAATAATAACATGAAAAAACTTGGATTAGATTTAGGCAGTTCTTCCACCGGATGGTCTCTACGGGAAGATGAAGAATTTATAGGAAATGGAGTCGTGACTTTTGAGGCAGGAATGAGCAAAGGTCAGAGTGGCGGCTACTCCTCACCTACTAAAGACAGGAGAGAAGCCAGAGCAAAACGAAACCTCATCAAGGCCAGAAAGCAGCGAAAATGGGAACTCCTCAAAATTCTTATAGAAAAAAACTTTGTTCCGATTGAAAAATACGAATTAGAGGTATGGAGCAGATATAAAAAAGGACAGCTCAGAAAATTTCCTGAGACAGAAACATTTTTAAAATGGCTGGCTTGTGATTTTAGATACAATAATCAAAAAAACTATAAAAATCCTTACGAATTAAGAATTGCTGCACTTGATGGAAAAGTCAGCGACCATGAATTTGGCAGAGCATTGTACCATTTAGTACAACGCAGAGGATACAGAAACATAGGAGTGCCCTTCTTTGAGGATGAACAATATGAGTCAACCGAGAAGGATAAAGAGACCAAAGACCAATTAGAAAGAAGAGAAAAAGAAGGCTTTAAAGAAGCCATGGATAAGCATGGGGTTTTGTCTAAAGCCTTGAAAAATGATTTTCTGGACAAAGGTAAAAGAGCCAGAAACCAATATACACTCAGAAGAGAATATCAATATGAGTTTGAACAAATATGCGAAAAGCAGGACTATGATATTTCCAAATGTGAAAATTCATATAATGACTGTTTTATTCAATCACTGTGGAAAGCCATCATTTGGCAAAGACCTCTCAAAAGCCAAAAAGGAAATATTGGTAAGTGTACGCTGGAACCTTCAAGGTTACGATGTCCGGCCTCTCACCCTATCTTTGAAATATTCAGGGCATTTAGCTTTATCAATACGATAAAATACGCCACCAATTCCAATGAAGAAAAGAAACCCATTGCGCAAGACCTGAGAAATGCTCTTTTTGAAGAAGTATTTCTAAAAGGGAAGGATAATTTCGAATTTGAAGACATCCGAAAGTTTCTTGACAAAAAAACCGGAAGTAAAAAGCAGTATAACTATCCGGTAAATGAAAAAGGGGAATACGACACCTCTGTATCGGGAATGCCGATAACCAAAGGGCTAATCAGCATTTTCGGGGATGAAGTAAAAAAAGCAGTCTGCACACTGGAGCAATATAATATAGGAACTGCACCCAAAATCATTCATGGAAAATACTCTATCTATGACCTGTGGCACATCTTATTTGACTTTGATGAGGCATATCTAAAAAAGTATGCTGTCAATTCTCTAAAGGCTCTAAAGGTCGAAAATAAAGAGAATGGGAAAGGAGAGGTCCCCAATCCTTTTGCCAAACTAAAGCAGTCCGTCCAATCAGGTTATGCCAGTCTAAGCCTCAAAGCCATGTGTAAGATCATCCCTTTTTTAAAAGAAGGATATTTATACAATGATGCAGTAGTACTCGCCAAAATACCGGAACTACTGGGCGAAGAATGGGAAACTCAAAAAGACGAAATTATTCAGGCCCTCCAAACGGTCAATAATGCTTACGATGATCACAAAACAATAATCAATATCACAAATAAGCTGATAAACCAGTGGAAAGCGGATGTAGAATTGTGGAGAAATGGCAAAGGACAAGTAAAAGCATGGAAGGATTATACTTACAAACTAGACCACTATGATGAAGAAGATATTTCAAAGACCTGTGCAGGCTATTTCGGTGAAGAATCCTGGAAAGATAAAGGAGAAGATCAGCAGAAAATCCTGGCATCGGTAAGAAGAGAATATCAAACCTTTTACCGGGATGAGAAAAGGGATTACAGACCAGTACCAAAATTATCCGACCTCTTTAAAGAAGAGCTAAGAAAAAGAGGCATCTCAATAGACGGTGATCTTTACCATCACTCGGTAAAGGAAAATCGCTATTTAAAAAAATACTTGAACACTAAAACCGGGGAATTTGAGTTACCAGAGGATACCAAAACCGGATTGTCTCTACTACCTGAAGCAATCACGGAAAGCATCAAAAACCCCATGTTCAATAAAGCCATGAGCATGCTCAGAAAAGTGATTAATGAACTAATAAAAAGCGGGAAAGTAGATGAGGATACTGAAGTCATTGTTGAAGTAGCCAGAGAACTGAACAACAACAATGAGAGGGCAGCCATTGAAAGGTATCAAAAGGAACGTGAAAGGAATAAAAAAGAATACCGTGAAATGTTGGAAGAACATAACATTAAACCAACTGATTCTAACATTAAAAAATATGAATTATGGTTAGAACAAGATAAAAAGTGCATGTACACCGGAGATTCGATCTCGTTTACAGACCTTTTTTCAGATGAGAGTAAAATAGATATTGAACACACTATTCCTAAGTGGATACTCCCTGATAATACGATGGCTAACCAAACTGTAGCTTACGCATGGTATAATCGTGAAGAAAAAAGAGAAGTACTTCCTTCTCTTTTGCCTAATTTCAACAAAGATGTGGAAGGGGAGGGTACTGCCATCACCCACAGATTAGACCTCTGGAGGAGGAAAAGAGACAAGTGGGAGAGCGATTTTAAAAAATACAAGTTACCAAAAAGCGATGATGGCGAAATGATAAAAAAAAGGGGAATAACTAAAAAAGACCAGCGAATACAGAATAAACACTACTCCAAAAAACGATATGATTACTGGGCCGATAAAATAGCTCGATTTGAGGCAAAGGAAGTAAAAGACGGCTGGGCAAGACGGCAGTTGGTAGATACGCAAATGGTGAGTAAATACGCCCGGGAGTTTCTTAAATCTTACTTCAAGAAAGTAGCTGTACAAAAAGGTGAGGTTACGGCTGTTTTCAGAAAAATCTATGGATTTGAGAAAGAAGATGAGATTAAAAGCCGTGACAAACATACCCACCATGCCATTGATGCGGCCGTGCTTACGCTCATTCCTGCTAATAGCAGCAACCGTGAGAAAATGATCAAGGAATATCACAAGCGTAAAGAGAACAAGCGTAAAGAGAATAAGCAGACTACCCAAGAAAAGCCGTTTGCTTCGTTTAATTCCCAAACACTTATAGATAATATTGAATCGGGGACTTTGATTGTAAATTATACCACTGACACCATGCTTAAGCAAACGGTCAAAAATGTAAGAAAAAGAGGCCGTTTGCAGTATCTGGATAAGGGTAAGGATAAGCTACTGAAAGACAAAGGAGATACCATCAGAAGCCAACTATTTAAAGAAAACTATCTGGGCAAGATCCGAAACGTAAAAAGAGATGCCGATGGAAAACCCATGAGGGATGAGCAGGGGAGATGGGTGTTTGAATCAGGTAAAAACGAATTTACATTTACCAAAAGAGTTCCGGTAAGAAAAGACGAAAAGGGAGAAATAAAATATGTGGACACAAAGAATATTATAGACCCAAAGATCAGAGATATAGTAGCAAATGCTAAAGCGAAAAATGGAGTACTAAAAGACGCACAGGGTAAAACCATCCGACATGTACGAATAAAAGTAAAAACAGGAAGAGAAGTCAAGAAGCGGCTCAATTACCTGTCAAAGCATGACTATAAAAATAAATTCTACTCGGAGGCAGGGTCTATTCCCTATGCCATCATGGTAGAAAAAGAAAAAGAACGAGAATTAATTCCATTACCATCCTTTGAAATAGCCAAAGCCTATAAGGATTTGAACATAAGAAGGTGGGATGATGCCGATATTGAAAAGTATCTATCTAAATGCCATCCGGAGCTTTCCGATTATCCTAGCAAACGATTGCTAAGGGTTGGCCAAAAGGTAATCGTATTCAAGTCTGACGAAGAATATGATCAAAAAGAGGATTTAGCTTTTCAAATGAATCGGATGTATTATATCACTAAACTCTCAGATGCAGATAAAAGTATCTGGCTGACGTATCACCTAGAAGCACGATCTGAAAAAGATATTAAACAAGAAAGAAAACAGCGAGGAGTGTCAGTCAGACTCGCCAACATTGAAAAGGAAGGAGATACTCCGCTGCTAAAAATGTCAAGTAAAAACTGGAACTACCTTTACGAAGGTGAAGACTTTGAAATAAATCTCTTAGGAGCAATGAAGTTTATCAAAAATCATTGAAGGCATTAAAAATAACCCCGTCCCAGCCAAAAGTAACCCCGTATCAGGCAAGGATAACCCCGTCTCAGCCTAAAACAACCCCGTCTTAGACTAAAATAACCCCGTCCCGACCTAAAACAACCCCGTCCCAGCCTAAAATAACCCCGTCCCGACCTAAAATAACCCCGTCCCAGTCTAAAATAACCCCGTCTCAAACAAAAATTACCCCGTAATGATTAAAACCAAACAAAAACAACTTCTGAACGTTTATAAAGGAATTTTAAGTAATTTTAAAAATCTTAACATAAAAAGTATCTTTAGCTAAACATATAATAATTATGAGGCAAGTACAAATCAACCGTCTGGAGATGTACCAGACCACGCTAGACTATCTGGACGCACATAATGCAGTCTGGAGTGCTGTCCCTATCATCGGGAAATATAAAAATGCACTTTCGACTATTGTCACATCAATCAAAACGGCGGCGGCTGAGCAGGCCGATGCACGGGTCTTTATTGGGAAGTCTTTATCGGCGTTGAAAAAGACCATCGCTGCGAAGATGGACATCCTGGATGACATGTTGGAGGCTTATGCCGTAGATACGGACAATGCGGAGCTGACCCAACAGGCCAACAACTCTAAATCTGATTATTTCGGGCTGCCCAACGAAGACTTTGAGATCAAAGTCAAGCAGGTCATCGGCTTGTTGGAAACGCATCTGCAAGCGATGGCCGACTATGGGATGTCCGAAGAGCAGTTGAAGGATGTGAAAGGGGATTATGATCAGTTTCTCACTTCACGTGGCAAGCCTCGCAGTTATCAGGTAGCGAGCAGGGTGGCTACGCAGGATATAGAAGCACTGTTCAGAGAAGGAGTCGCAGCAACGGAAAAGCTGGACAGGGTAATGAAGCGTTACAAGCGTGCCGATGCCAACTTTTACAACGGGTATGTGGCCGCTAGAAGAGTGGTGGATAATTAAAGAGGGCAGGTATTAGATTATAAACTTTTGGAAAGTTTGAAACTTTCCAAAAGTTGAATGATTCGCAAAGCCGAAGCTATCTTTGGGAAAACTATGCAGCCCTCTGCTTTCCACCCGACCAGGATATGAATACGGTAAAATCAAATATTGCTAACCGCACCATCTTCTGCCATGATAATTTAGAGGTGCTCAGAGGTATCAATTCAGCATGTATAGACCTAATTTATCTCGATC
>JAPPDO010000374.1 GCA_028821635.1 Ekhidna sp. | reverse complement strand
ACACTCTTACCCCCTTCATCGTATACGCTAGTCATTCCTATTTTACGTCCTATTAAACCTGGCATTTTCTTGTGATTTTATTTCAACTAAGCTTTCAGAATGTCTTTTTTTGAAAAGAACTGCAAAGATAGCATTTTCTTAATTTGATCAAAATATTTAATTATCTATTTATTTACGAAAATGAGGCTGGCTTAAAAGGGTATATGTGTTCGGGCACCCAGCAAAAAATTTCCATACGGGAGAATCTATGAGGGTTCAAAACCTTTTAAGACGGCCTCTCATCTTACCGGACATTATTGGCTAAACTTTTATTTCAACATCAACGCCGCTTGGAAGTTCAAGTCTCATTAGGGCATCAATTGTTTTTGCATTATTACTGTAGATGTCTACCAGTCTTTTATAAGTACAAAGCTGATACTGGTCTCTTGCTTTTTTATTTACATGGGGAGATTTCAATACAGTAAACTTTTCCTTAACTGTCGGGAGGGGAATAGGACCGCTAACGACTGCTCCCGTAGTTTTTACTGCCCTTATGATCTTCTCTGAAGACTTGTCTACCAAGTTGTGATCGTAAGATTTAAGTTTAATTCTAATTTTTTGATTCATTTTAGTTTCTTTATGCGTCTACTGTGCCTCTCACCTCCGCAATAACATCACTAGCGATGTTTCTCGGTACCTGATCATAATGCGAGAATGTCAGTGAAGCTGTCGCTCTTCCAGAGCTAATCGTTCTTAAATCAGTGACATAACCGAACAACTCAGAAAGTGGGACATCAGCTTTAACCACTGTTGAAGTTCCTTTGGTATCCATCCCTTTCATGATTCCTCTTCTTTTATTGAGGTCTCCAGTAATAACGCCAGTATACTCATCGGGAGTAACAACTTCTACTGCCATGACGGGCTCAAGAAGTACGGGCTTACATTTTTTAGCGGCTTCTTTGAAGCCATTTCTTGCCGCTAATTCAAAAGACAGCGCATCGGAGTCTACATCGTGAAAAGATCCATGATAAAGTCTTATCTTCATGCTGTCAATAGGATAGTTAGCCAGCGGGCCGTTTACCATTGCTTGCTTGAATCCCTTCTCCGTCGGCCCAATAAATTCTTTAGGAATCACACCTCCAACAATTTCATTTACAAACTGTAGTCCGTCCTGTTCATAGTCGTCATCTTTCGGGCTAAGCTCAAATACTATATCGGCAAACTTGCCCCTGCCGCCGGTTTGTTTCTTATAAACTTCTTTATGCTCGGCTGAACTGGTGATTGCTTCTTTGTAAGCGACTTGGGGAGCTCCTTGATTAATCTCTACTTTGAACTCTCTTTTTAATCTGTCAATGATAATATCCAGATGAAGTTCCCCCATTCCTTTAAGAATTGTTTGTCCAGTTTCGTGGTTGGCTTCAACCTGAAGTGTGGGGTCTTCTTCCACTAATTTACCTATTGCAACACCTAGCTTATCAATGTCTGCTTGCGTTTTAGGCTCAATTGCATATCCAATTACAGGGTCCGGGAAATCCATTGCCTCTAAAACGATCTTTGAGTTCTCAGCACAAAGGGTATCTCCGGTTTTAATATCTTTAAATCCAACAACCGCACCGATATCTCCGGCATGTAATGACTCAATCTGATTTTGCTTATTAGCATGCATTTGGAAGATTCTTGAAATTCTTTCTTTTTTATTTGTTCTAACATTATAAACGTAAGAACCGGATTCTAATGTTCCAGCATAGGACCTTATGAAGCAAAGCCTGCCGACAAATGGATCGGTAGCAATTTTGAAAGCTAATGCTGTGAATGGCTCACCTGAGTTCGGCTTTCTTATTATTTCTTCCTCGGTATCCGGATTTGTACCCACAATATTGTTTCTGTCAAGGGGTGACGGCAATAGCTCCATGACGTAATCAAGCATTTTTTGAACGCCCTTATTTTTAAAAGCAGAGCCACACATTACCGGCACAAATGCTAGATCAAGCGTAGCGGCTCGCAGTGCGGCTACGACTTCATCTCTGGTAATACTATCAGGATTTTCGAAGAATTTCTCTAGCAGATCTTCATCATATTCTGCTACGGCTTCCACTAACTTCTCCCTATACTCTGCAACCTCATCAACCATATCTTCCGGAATTGGGATTTCTTCAAAAGTCATTCCCATATCGTCCTCGTTCCAAACCATTGCTTTGTTCTCAACGAGGTCTACAACTCCTCTAAAGTTCTCCTCAGCCCCTATCGGCAACTGAAGAGGGACTGACTTTGTGCCCAACATTTCTACAATTTGATTACAAACGTTGAGGAAATCGGCACCTTGTCTATCCATTTTGTTGATAAATCCGATTCTGGCCACCTTGTAATTGTCTGCGAGTCTCCAGTTTGTTTCAGACTGGGGTTCAACACCGTCAACGGCACTAAACAAGAATACCAAACCATCCAGCACTCTTAAAGACCTATTTACTTCTACTGTAAAGTCAACGTGTCCTGGAGTGTCAATAATATTGATGTGATATTCTTCTCCTTTATATTTCCAGAATACGGTGGTTGCTGCCGATGTAATGGTAATGCCTCTTTCCTGTTCTTGCTCCATCCAGTCCATGGTAGCACCGCCATCATGCACTTCACCGATTTTATGATTTACGCCCGCATAGTACAGGATGCGTTCTGTGGTGGTGGTTTTGCCGGCATCGATATGCGCAGCAATACCGATGTTTCTAGTGAGTCTTAAATCTCTTGCCATTTTAATTTTTAAAATCTGAAGTGTGAGAAAGCCTTATTTGCCTCAGCCATTCTGTGCGTATCATCTTTTTTCTTCACTGCGGCCCCCTCGCCTTTTGAGGCGGCAATGATTTCAGCAGCGAGCCGATCTTGCATAGTCTTCTCACCTCTCATTCTCGCATACTTAATCATCCATTTAATTCCCAAAGAAATTTTTCTGTCTGGTCTAACTTCTATTGGAACCTGAAAATTGGCTCCACCGACCCTTCTTGCTTTTACTTCAACTGAAGGCATAATATTACTCAATGCACTTTTCCACGCCTCAAGGCCATTTTCTCCAGTCTTTTCTGCTACTTGGTTGATGGCTCTGTAGAAAATATTATAAGAAATACTTTTTTTACCGTTTAGCATTAAGTTATTTACAAACTTAGTAACTAAAGTGTCTTGATAAATTGGGTCAGGAAGGATGTATCTTTTTTTTGGCTTAGCTTTTCTCATTTCTTTTCTTTATTTTTTAGTTTTTTTTGCACCATACTTAGATCTTCTTTGGAGTCTTCCATTCACTCCCGCAGTATCCAATGCGCCTCTGACAATGTGGTATCTAACTCCCGGTAAATCTTTTACTCTTCCACCTCTGATTAAAACGATTGAGTGTTCCTGAAGGTTGTGACCTTCACCGGGAATGTATGCGTTTACTTCTTTCCCGTTGGTCAACCGGACTCTAGCCACCTTTCTCATTGCTGAGTTAGGTTTTTTAGGCGTAGTAGTATAAACTCTTGTACACACGCCCCTCCTTTGAGGGCATGAGTCTAATGCTGGTGATTTTGATTTGGAGGTCAACTTTTTCCTACCTTTCCTTACTAATTGTTGTATCGTCGGCATGTACTGATCTTTCTTAGTTTGTCTTAAAATTTAGAACCGCAAAAATAGGTACATTAGATATATATTAAAAAGTTCAAAAATAAAATAGCTAAGATTTATTCGATATAATCAAACGAGAAGATAAAATCAAGGTCTTTGCATAATTGATAACATTACGCTAAAACAACTCAAATAGCTTTAATTTTCCTTATCTAAAATTTGAAATCCTCATAACCAAGAAGTTGCTCCGGTGTCTAAATTTTCCCGGATGTTGATTATTTTACTACTTGAATTGTGCAAAGGTCTCGCTTTTTGAGTGATACACATTAGAATGGACGTTTACATCGAAAAAAATAAAGACAATCCAAATTAAAATCGCTGGCTCATCTGGATGCCGACGTATTTATGAAAGGTGGCTTCGGTGGTCTCTTTCGTTCTCCGGTAGTAAAGAAGTGCAAAATCAAATTTAGTCCAGCTAGCCATGATTCCGGCACGTGTCTGATATACCCATGAAACACGCTCCTCTGTGTAGATAGATGAAAATCCAATGAGTTGTCCTTCAATGGTGGCGTTGTAGGCTACATATTCTACTCCCGAACTAATAAAAAAGTAAATTTCATGATTTCCGGGGCCTTTGTTTTCTATCCCCAGCACTCCATTATATTGGGTAGAGTTTTGAATGGGTTTGAAAGCACCGAATCGAACCATAAACTCCTGTCTTAGATGAGTGAAAGTGGTGCCCATGGCGAGATTTGTCTCTGTGGTCAGGTCAAGGTTCTTACCTGTAGCCAAGGGAGTCGCATAAGTGCCATAGGCATTGGTGATAGGTCCATTATTGATTTCGTATTGCCATGCAAGAGGTAGCTGCATCCCGAAGGTTTTGTGCCAGTTGTATTGAAGGTCTGCGGTTTTCAGGGCGGGGCCCATCCATCCAAGTTCCAACTTTACTTTTAGAAAGGCACTATGATTGTAATAATAGTGATTAGATGCCGCCAGGCTAATCTGGCCTGCATAAGGACGATCTAGCTGTTCCATCTCCGTCCACCAAAGTCGTTTCGGGCTAAATATGCGGTGGTTGATGTCATAAGAGCGAATCATTTTCAGAAGCTTGGAATTGGGAGAAGTAGAGTATTTCAGGATTCTATAGCGAATAGTTACTCCATTGCTGTAGTATTGGTCTCGACTTAGGTTGAGTGTGTAAGCATCATTATCATTTTCAACCTGTAACTCCCGGATGAGGGGGCGATATTGCGCACTACTAAACTCACAACTTATTAGAACCAGACAACCAATTGAAACCCTTTTCAGCATCACCAATTTAACACGATTTATCATTTTCATTCGCTGTTTCAATCTAACGGTTGTGTATCGCATCTTCGCATTTAATCGGTCTGTATCAATAGCGTTTTTTCTAAAGAACACAATCCCTGAGTCGTCTTAATACTAGCTAGTAATGCTGCTACACTTTTCTGTTAATATCATAAGCTTCCAAATAATCTGCTACTTTTCTTACAAACATTCCCCCAAGTGCCCCGTCAATGACCCGATGGTCATAGCTATGTGAAAGAAACATCTTACTTCTGATTCCGATCATGTCACCCTCCGGGGTTGATATTACCGAGGGTTTCTTTTCAATCGCTCCTATAGCCATGATAGCTACTTGGGGCTGCATGATGATCGGAGTGCCCATGACGTTGCCAAATGAGCCAACATTTGAGACGGTATAGGTGCCTCCCTGAAGCTCGTCGGGCTTAAGTTTATTGCCTCGTGCTCTGGTTGTGAGGTCATTTACTTTTTTGGTCAGTCCTATCAAACTAAGCTGGTCAGCATTATGGACTACGGGGACGATCAGGTTTCCTGTGGGTAATGCCGTTGCCATTCCAATGTTGATCGCATTTTTTTTCACAATATTGTCACCATCCACCTGTACGTTAATCATTGGAAAGTCTCTGATCGCTTTTACGATTGCTTCAATAAAAATAGGAGTAAACGTTAATTTTATGCCATCCTTATTCATGAATTCATTTCTCACTTTACTTTTCCAGGCTGCCACTTTTGTGACATCTGCTTCGACGAAAGAGGTGACGTGAGGGGAGATATGCTTTGAGGCGACCATTCGTTCAGCAATCATTTTTCGCATACGATCCATCTCTATGACTTCATCGGACCCTTCTGCAAAGACAGGTACCGGTTGGTGAGAGGCTGAGGGCATTGCAGCAGTTGGCTGTACATCCAAAGTAGGTACTTTGGCTAATTGATCGTCACTTTTCCTTGTTTTTACATACGCCAGAATGTCGTGTTTAGTCACTCTTCCCTTGCTGCCTGACCCTTGAAGTGCTTCTAACTCAGCAATTGAAATGTTCTCCTCTTTGGCGATACTTCTTACCAGTGGAGAGAAGAACTTCCCGGACTCAGAAGTTCGGGGTATGCCGTCCCCATTGCTTAATTCTGATGCTGTCATCATTGCTGTCTCAAGTAGTTCTTCTGCTTTTTCCACCGGACTCTGCTGCGGTGTATCAGCCGGTTTCGGCGAAGGGGCGGCATTGTCTCCTGCTATTTCAATAATGGCTATTGGTTTACCTACCTCAACAATGTCTCCTTCCTGAGCCAGAATTTCTTTTAAAACACCGGCATGTGTCGCCGGTATTTCCGTATCTACTTTGTCTGTAGCGACCTCCAGGATGGACTCATCTTCCTCAATGCTTTCCCCTACACGCTTTAGCCATGAAAGTACAGTGCCTTCCATCACACTTTCTCCCATTTTAGGCATTACCATTTCTGTTGTTGTCATATAATTATTGGTTTTATTGATTATGTGTTTAATACCAGAAATATATTTATTTTTTGATTGGGGAAGTTTCTCCTGTATTAAAAAATTACTTTCCGGAAAGTTTATGGATTAATTCATTGGATAATTTTTCATATACGATTTAATACAAGGATACGACTTAATAATGTAACCCTAACTATCAAAAATAATAATTCTGTTAATTTTTTGCCAGATTTATTCTTATCATGTCTAAAGCAGCAGTTGCCGTGTATTGGATGTTAAGCATTCTGTCTTTTGTAAACAAAAACTTTTTAGCTGCTCTTTTGTCTTGTTCTGAGTACCCAATCCATACAGTTCCCACGGGTTTTTCTTTTGTTCCTCCCGTAGGCCCTGCGATGCCACTGACCGAGACTCCAATATCTGTGTGGAATGCCTTTCTTATATTCTCAGCTAATGTTAAAACAATCGGCTCACTGACAGCCCCATGTTTTTTTAACATCTCGAGAGAAACCTGAAGTTGTTCGTTCTTCAGTTCATTAGAGTATGGGATGAGCCCCCCTTTGTACCACTGAGAACTTCCGGGAACGGCAGTTATTTTATGAGATAAGTATCCGCCGGTACAGCTTTCGGCTATTGACAGGGACATCTTTCTCTCCATGAGTATTCTTCCGATTGCCTCTTCTATTTCCTCGTCCTCAAAGCCATAGACGAATTTTTCGATGGTTGGCAGTACCTTATTAATCTCATCCTGCATCAATTTTTGCAGATGATCCGTATCCTCTCCTTTTGCCGTAAGCCTCAACCTGACACTTCCTTTGCCGGGCAGGTAGGCAAGCTTGATTTCTTTGGGAAGACCGGCCTCCCAATCTCGAATCATATCCGCAAGGTTAGATTCATGGATACCAATTGTGCGGATCATTCGGTGAATCAATCCTCTTTTTACATACTTTTTACTGAGTCGGGGGAGGATCGTATCTGTCATCATTCGCTGCATTTCGTAGGGAACACCGGGCATGGAAATAAAAACTTTTTCATTTCTTTCAATCCAAATTCCCGGGGCAGTCCCTAGCACATTTGGAATTGCTTCGCCATTGACCGGAATATCAGCCTGCGCCTTGTTTACTTCTGTCACCTGTCTGCCTCTTGCAGTAAAAATTTTTATAATATGATTTAATACATTCTCATCTCTTTCGAGATATGTATCAAAATATTCAAGTAAACAAGGTTTAGTCAGATCGTCGCTCGTAGGGCCTAAACCTCCCGTAATCAGTATGATTTCTACTCCCTCCTCAGCCTCTCTAAGCGTGCACAGAATTTCTTTTCTTGTATCGCTTATTGTATGTCTTTTTTTTACATAAATTCCGAATTTATTCAATTCCCCACTAAGCCAATGAGCATTTGTATCAAGTGTCTGGCCGTACAAAATCTCATCTCCTATGGAGATAATAACCGCTTTAGTTAGCATAATGCAACGATAATAAACATCAAAAATAAAGTTTTCGCTCTGATTAGTAGAACCGAGAGGTATAAATTAAAATTTTAGAATAGTTACATTATCTCCAAAATACTATTTACTTCCTTTACGCTTATCGTATTGTATTTTAACTAAATGAGAGGAACTTTTTCTTTTAACTGTATCTCTTTCTTTAAGTGCAGATACACATTCGTTTATTCAAGTATTATTTTTTCTGTGGTTGCTCAAGCATTTTCCAATGCCCTACAGAAATTTGGAAATTCCAAGTTTCAGCAAATAGGCAATTCGATCAACTCATACTCTGGTCTAGGCATAGATTACATCTACGGCTTCAATATTTTTCATTGATTTCTTCATAATATATCCAAATAAAGTATCGCAGCACTATCCAATGGATTTAAGTAACCTATTAAAAATAGATAGGATATAAAGATATAGTTTGCGATTACGCCCGAAGAGGATACTGCCCAATAAGACAAGTAAAAAAGACTGAAAAATTTTTGCATTTTTGTATTATCGTTTCATATTCATAGGTTATTAAATTTTGGATACTTATACAATGTTTAATCCTATGAACAGCTAAGTAACCCAAACATTTCTAACATAAAATCTGAAACGAAACCTTTATTACCCCCCCCCCCCCCTATTTATCACATTTGGAGGAGGATGGGTATGAAAAAGCAAAATCTCTCCTTATCACATTCAGTAAGCTGTCGGTTCGTTTAGCTGCTATGCTGTCTTAAATTTGCTAACCAAATAATACGATAGGGACTTGTTGCCGTGCTGTTCGGATTGTTGTGGATCGGAGTAGCCAATGATGCCATCGTTCAGAACCTTCCGGTTATCCCCGATATGGCTGCTGCTGTGGAAAGAAGCACAGACCCATCCTCCACAATAAGTGCTGACCCCACACCCACCGCAGAGCCAGTGGTCAGCATAGTAACGTTAGAAGAAAAAGGCAATTTCACTGCCAGAGACTAGAGGAGAATTTTCTATCGTCACCTTCAATTCCGGAGCAAGCTCAATAACCTACACAGTGCCACTCCTTAACGAAGATACCGACGAACCGAACGGCTTAATAGATGTAGGAATCTTAGCTAGTAACATTAAAGCCTGCAGATGTGGTAGCAACGCATCGGTTTTTATTTCCCTGCTCGACGATGACCCCACGGTGGTGAGCCTTGCCCGCACAGGCAGCAACGGTAGCATTGAAGAAGGGAAGAATGTAGCGTTTACCGTCACATTAGGCCGTGCACTGGTCTCAGTGCCAAACAAGATCATTGATGTGCCGCTGATCGTCTCCGACACCAACATCACCACCGCAGACTGGAGTTTGGCTCGTAAATCCAGCAACAGTCTCAAAACCGG
>JAPPDO010000405.1 GCA_028821635.1 Ekhidna sp. | reverse complement strand
GGACAGGCCGGAATATCTGGTTTTGGAGACGAACAAGCAGCTTATTGAACTGAATATTAAAAATTTTAAGTCCCAATACATCCCAAACATATATGCCGATGCCGGATTAGGCTGGAATTCAGGTACCGGGTCGCTAGGAGAGATGACAAACTTTAATGACGAAACCTGGTTTAGATTCAGCAATCTTGGAGCCACCATTTCAATACCTGTTTTTGACGGTCTCGGAAAGCGGTCAAATATCCAACGCAACAAAATTCAAAGAGATCAAATACAACTGCGTATTGATCAGTTGGAAAATAACGTGACCCGTGAAGTCATTGAGGCAAGGATTAATTTGGAAAATGCGATACGAAGTATTGCAGCTCAAAAAGAAAATGTAGCGTTAGCTCAGGAAGTTTATGATGTCAGCAGAATTAAATATCAGGAAGGTGTAGGCTCAAACCTTGAAGTAGTGGAAGCGAATACAGACCTGAAAGAATCTCAAACCAACTACTTAAATGCAGTCTATGAAGGTATTACGTCACAAATTGAACTTCAAAAAGCATTAGGAATACTTAACAGATAAGATCATGGAAAAGATTACAAATACTTTACTTAAATACATGAAACTATGTACAGTCGCTGTCATTGTTATAAGCTGCGGCGGAGAAGATGCCACACTGAGCGATTTAATTGCTGAGGGTGACCTTTCGGCTGTACAGGTAAAGAAAAAGGAACTAACGGCCCAACAAAAAGCGATCACCAAGCATATCGCATTGTTGGATTCTGTCATCGCAGCTAAAAGTAACGATGAGAACTACCCGTTGATAACCGTTTTAAACATCAGAGAGCAGGATTTCGTCCACTACATAGAACTTCAGGGTGATGTGACGACGAAACAGAATGTTTTGGTATATCCCGAAGTGGCAGGAACCTTAGTTCGTGTTCACGTTAAGGAAGGCCACCGAGTGAAAGCCGGCCAGTTGTTGGCATCCATAGATGACGGCGGGCTTAGCAATCAACTGATCCAAATGAAGGCACAGCTAGCCTTGGCAAAAACCACTTACGAAAGACAAAGCAGGCTTTGGGAACAAAAAATAGGTTCCGAAATTCAATTCCTTGAGTCTAAAACCAATTATGAATCACAGGCTGCGTCCGTAAAACAGATGGAAGATCAGTTGAGTAAATACGCTGTCCGAGCTCCATTTTCCGGAATCGTAGATGATGTGATCAAAGATCAGGGAACGGTGGTAGCCCCGGGCGGCTCGGGTTCCGAAGTGTTCAGGATTGTTAATCTTTCAGATATGTACCTTAAAGTCCCCGTGCCCGAGACCTACATTGCCACTATCACAAAAGGGAAGAGGGTTAAAGTTGAGTTTCCTATACTCAATGAGTCCGTTGAGTCTTATGTGCGTGAGACCGGCAATTTTATTAATCCAAATAACCGATCATTTACGGTAGAGATTCCGGTTGAAAATAAAAGCGGAAACGTAAAACCTAACCTTACCGCTAAAGTTCATATCAATGACTACCGAAATGAGACGGCTTTGCTGATACCTCAAAATACGGTTTCTGAAAATGCAGAAGGTGAGCAATACGCTTACATTGTCACTAATCCTTCTGTTGATCATGTAGCAACTGCCAGGAAAACGGTCATTACCACAGGAAAGACTCAAGGTGATTTTGTGGAAGTTCTTTCCGGCATTGAAGCCGGACAAAGCATCATTGTTGAAGGTGCCAGAAGTGTGAAAGACGGACAAAAAGTGAAAATTTTAAAAAGCTGACCTCATGGTTTCCAAAAAGAATAAAGTAGATAAAGAATTTAAACCCTCATCGTGGGCGATCAGTAACCCCTCTGTCATCTATTTGGTTGTCGCATTATTCCTGCTAATAGGGATTTCGGCATATTTTTCAATGCCAAGAGAGGATTTTCCCGAAATCAAAGAGACAAAGATTTATGTGAGCACCGCATTCCCCGGTAACACGGCGGAGGATATTGAGCGTCTAATCACAGACCCGCTTGAGGATGAGATCAAGAACATCAGCAACGTTGTTGAGATTTTGTCTACCTCTCAAGAGGACTATTCTATCATCACCGTAGAGTTTGATGAAGATATTACGGTCGAAGCGGCAAAGCAGCGAGTAAAAGACGAAGTAGACAGTAAAAAAGCAGGAGAGGACTGGCCATTATTCAATGGGGCAAAGGTCGAACCTAATGTTTTTGACCTGAATATTTCCGAAGAAATGCCGATAATGAATATCAATGTCTCGGGAGACTATCCGGTAGATAAGCTGAAAGATTATACTAAGTATTTACAGGAAAAAATAGAGAATTTGCCGGAAATTAAAGCTGCTGATATTCGGGGAGCGCAGGAAAAGGAGGTCAAGGTAGCTGTGGATATTTATAAGATGATGGCTGCAAAAGTTAGCTTTGATGATGTTATTAACGGAATTGCTAATGGCAACCAAACAATTTCTGCCGGTAACCTTAAAGTAAGCGGTCAAAGGAGGACAATCAGAATATTAGGGGAGATTGAGCATCCGAAGGAACTAGAGAATTTTGTGGTTAAGTACGAACAAGGTGATCCTGTCTATCTCAAAGACATCGCCATCGTGTCCTTTGAGCCGGAAGATAAAACCACTTATGCTCGGGAGTTCGGTGCCAACGTCGTCATGCTGGATGTAAAGAAGCGGGCAGGAAAGAATATGATCAATGCCGTGAATAGCATCAGAGACATTATCGCAGATTTGGAAGAGAATTATTTCCCCACAGACCTGTTAGTCACCATTTCCAATGACGGTTCAGAAAGGACATTAAATCAGGTAAGCGACCTGGTGAATAACATCATCTTTGGAATCATACTGGTAGTCACGGTGCTGATGTTTTTCCTTGGCTTCAGAAATGCGCTCTTCGTCGGATTTGCCATTCCAATGTCAATGTTTATGTCTTTCATGACCATCAATGCTATGGGATACACGTTGAATACCATGATCCTCTTTGGACTGATCATGGGACTTGGAATGTTGGTTGATAATGGTATTGTAGTAGTAGAAAATGTATACCGATTAATGGAAGAGGAGGGACTCTCCCGAATCGCCGCAGCCAAGAAGGGAATTGCAGAAATTGCCTTTCCGATTATGATTTCAACCGCCACAACTGTTGCCGCCTTTGTGCCGCTAGGCCTGTGGCCGGGGGTAATGGGACAGTTTATGATTTATTTCCCAATCACCCTCTCCATTGTCTTGGGTTCATCCCTTTTTGTAGCCATTTTCATGAACTCAATGCTTGTTTCTCAACTGATGGAAACAGGTGAAAAAAATCTTTCAAAAAAAGCACTTTGGAGAATCACCGTCATACTTGGAGGGATTGGCACGTTGATTTTAATTTTCGGCGGCTCTGTGAGGGGATTAGGCACCTTAATGGTCTTTACGGCAGCAATGTTTTGGCTCTACAAATATGTGATCAGAGGGCTGGCCGTTGGTTTTCAAAGAAAACTTCTCACCAGACTGGAAAAGTTTTATGAAAGGCGAATTACCCATGCCGTTCGTGGAGGAAATGTTTTTTGGTACTTTGGTATCACCTTTCTGATTCTCATAGGAACTTTTGTGGCCTTCGGCGGATCGCTGGGCTCCGGAAGGACGAAAGTGGAATTTTTTCCCGACAACGTCCCTAATCAAATATTTGTGTATATCGAATATCCTGAAGGAACCACCATTGATAAGACGAACCGAATTACGAAGGAAATAGAGGGCAGGGTGTATAAAATCATCAACGATGAGTTGTATATCGTCAATGATGCCAACATTTTAGTTGAGTCCGCAGTCTCTCAGGTAGGAGAGGGGGCCGGAAATCCATACACTGATGGCGGGTCTTCTGCCGAAATGCCGCATAAAGGAAAAATTACGGCTTCCATGACAGAATTTAAGTACAGGGAAGGAAGGGACTCGGAGAAACTAAGGCAGCGGATTCAAGAAGCACTAACAGGTATTTATCCGGGAGTATTGATCTCAGTAGAGAAAGATCCAATAGGCCCATCGGCAGGGTATCCTATCAATATTGAGTTGGAAGGTAAGAATTACGATGAGTTAATACGGGTTGCCGAGCAGATGCGCAACTTTATTAACAGTAAAAATATTGCTGGAATTGAAGAAATTAAAATTGATGTGAACAAAAGAAAACCTACGATGCAGGTGGAGGTAGACCGCAAAAAAGCGGGTGAACTTGGAGTAGCAGTAGGTCAGGTAGGCCGACAGTTACGAAGGTCGCTATTTGGTGAAAAAGCCGGCGTTTATAAAAAAGATGGAGAAGACTATGACATCAACGTGAGGTTTAATGAAGACCTTCGATACAATAAAAGTGCGCTGTTTAATCAGAAGATTACCTACAGAGACCAATCATCAGGTGCCATTAAAGAAGTACCTGTTTCAGCCGTAGCAAGGCAAAAAAATACTTCAGGATTCAGTGCCATTAAGCACAAGGATACAAAACGGGTAGTGACGGTTTACTCCGGTTTAAAGCCCGGATTTACGGATGCGGGGGCTATTGTAAGAGAGATAGAATCTGTAATGGAAACATTTGCAGATTTACCTGACAGCGTAAAGATTGACTATACCGGACAAATTGAAGAGCAAAATAAGCAGATGGCCTTTTTGATGGGTGCTTTCTTTACCGGTCTCGGCCTGATCGCCTTACTGCTGGTATTTCAGTTTGGGGGCATTTCCAAACCGATCATTATTATGATTGCGATATTTCTGAGTTTAATAGGCGTATTTGGCGGACTGATGCTGACCGGCTGGCCTTTCGTTATCATGATGACCATGATGGGCATCATTGCACTAGCAGGCATTGTGGTAAATAATGGAGTGGTGCTGCTGGATTATATCCAAATTCTGATAAACAGACGGAAGGAAGAGTTGGGTATGGGAGTGCACGAATATCTATCGAAACAAGAGGTGGCACAACTCACAATTAAAGGAGGAAAAGCACGACTTAGACCGGTACTTCTTACAGCTATCACCACTGTGCTGGGTCTGATCCCTTTGGCGATTGGCTTGAATATTGATTTTTTCTCATTATTTACCAATTTCAATGCAAATATTTACGTTGGTGGTGACAATGTTATCTTTTGGGGGCCTCTAGCCTGGACTGTAATTTTTGGGCTAATCGTGGCCACATTCCTCACGCTAATCATTGTTCCGGTGCTTTTTACCATTACTTACCGCATCAAGTACAGACTGTTTGCAGGGAAAAGCGAAAGAGAGGATGAGGCAGAAATGACTATCAGAAAAGCAGCCTAAAATATGAGTAACTCTTCTACTTTACTTAAAATAATTGTATTAAACAAGTCTTTAACTATTTAAGAAAATAGTTGATTGAGTTCAACATAATAGATTCACAAGGTCTTTCTTTAGTATATGAGTAGAATCTACTTTCTCATCATTCTTTTTGGTATTTTTTTAGCATTGGACTTTTATGTTTTTGCTGTAGTTCGAGTCCTGACCCATGAGATGTCTCCGTCGTGGAGGCGTGGTATTGCCATTTGTTATTGGGGGGTAACAATCCTCTTAATGCTGGGTGTGCTTCTTTATAATCAGGCAGATCCAAAAGAGTATAAAGATGCAAGAATGGTGGTGCTTACTTCATTTGCTATTTTCTTTTTTGCAAAAATCTTTGCTTCACTTTTTATATTGATAGATGACCTGAGAAGAGTACTGACTTATTTTTTTAACCTCCTGCCATTTTCAGAGACAAAATACTCAACCAGCCGGGCGACGTTTATGTCACAAACGGCCTTAATTGCAGGAGCTATTCCGATTGCTGCCATGTCATTTGGTATTGTTTCAGGAGCTCATGATTACAGAGTTCGGAGAAGAACGATTTATTTTAAGTCACTACCCAAAGCATTCGATGGTATCAGAATAGCACAAGTTTCAGATATTCATGCCGGGAGTTTTTTCAACAAGACAGCAGTAAAAGGAGGAGTTAATTTGCTTTTGCAGGAAAAACCGGATATCGCCTTTTTTACCGGCGATTTAGTTAATAATAGGAGTGAGGAGGCGGAGGATTACCTGGATATTTTTAAAAAAATTAACGCCCCTCTGGGCACTTATTCGATAATGGGGAATCATGACTATGGAGACTATTCTCAGTGGCCTTCCGATAAATCAAAGCAAGAAAACATTAAAAGACTCCATGAGATGCATTCCTACATGGGTTATGATCTTTTGCTCAATCAAAACAGAACAATAAAAATAGATGGACAAGCGGTCGCCATTTTAGGTTGTGAAAACTGGGGTTCCGGAAGGTTTACCAAATACGGTGACCTCACTAAAACGGTAAAAGGGACAGAAGATCAAGAATTTAAGATTTTACTCTCGCATGACCCTAGTCACTGGGACGCTCAGATTAGACCACAGCAACCTGATATTGACCTAACACTTTCAGGTCATACTCATGGGATGCAGTTTGGCATTGAAATTGGTAATTTTAGATGGAGTCCGGTTAAGTATCGCTACAAACAATGGGCAGATTTGTATCAGAAGAGTAATCAGTACCTATATGTGAATAGGGGATATGGTTACATTGGATATCCGGGGAGGATTGGCATTTTACCGGAAATAACCATTCTGGAACTTAAAAAAAGTTAGCCATGGAGAAGATCACTAGCATCAGATATCCGGCAACACAACATCTACAAGCCATAAATAAGAGTGATTTTTACAATGTTTAGAAAAAATGAGGCAATATGACCTCTCTTTTTATTGAATCGTTAGGGTAAAGGCAATTTTTATGTCTTATCATTGGTTTTTTTTAAAGTGTGAAAAAATATCTTGATCAAATCATCAACTTCATTGAAGTAGACTTATGGCGGCTTAAATTGAGTAAATTATCCGAAAGGAGGAGGCTACTCTATGGTTCGCTGCGGGTAACGGTAATTTCACTCAAGGAGTTTGTTCGTGATAAGTGCATGGAAAAAGCATCGGCCTTAACTTACTTTTCAATGTTGTCATTAGTGCCGGTGCTTGCTATGGCCATTGCTGTGGCAAAAGCATTTGGATTGAGACAATTGATGGAGGATCAGTTAAGCAAGTACTTTGAGGGGCAGGACAAAATCTTGGATAATGTTCTGCCTGCCGTTGATAATATGCTAAACAGTTCCAGCGGTGGAATAGTCACCGGAGTATCAATTGTTTTTCTGATTTTTACGGTCATAAGGCTGCTGATCAATATAGAGGCTGCTTTTAACGATATGTGGGATATTAAAAAAAGCAGAAGGTGGGAGCGGAAAATATCAGATTACGTGGCGGTTATTTTATTGGGTCCTGTCTTATTAATTGTAGCTAGCAGTGCAACTGTTTTTGTGAAGGATACCATTCAAAATTTTATTGCCGGGATTGACCTTCTCGGCCAGTTAAAGTCCGGAATCTTCTTCTTGCTGAAACTACTCCCTTATACGATTCTCTGGCTTTTGCTTTTTGGCTTGTATTTAATCTTTCCTAATACAAGGGTTAAGGTTCTCCCTGCAATGATTGCCGGTATAATCGCAGGTACGCTTTATCAGATCAATCAGCAGGCTTTTATTTCACTCCAATTTGCTTTTGCCAGATATAATGCCATTTATGGAGGTATCGCATTCATCCCTTTATTCCTCATCTGGCTTCAAATAAGCTGGTTAATTGTCTTGTTTGGAGCAGAGATTTGTTATGCAATACAATTTATCAATCGATGGGAGATGGCATCGGATAAACTCAAAATTAATCTTAGCCATAGAAGAAAATTGGTGTTACTCTTACTCTACAGAATCATTAAACGCTTTGAAAATGAAGGGGGGGCTTTAAGTCTTTCGAGGTTAAGCGGAATGATCAATGTGCCAAGAAGGTACTTAACCGAACTTTGTCACGACTTGGAGAAGTCTAAATTAATTGTTAAGAAAGAAGGAGAGGGGGAAGCGTATCTACCTAATTTTGATATTAATAAAATGAATATCTACACGGTTCTTTCCAAATACGAAGCAGAGGGGATAGGAGAGTTTGATTCAAATAAGTCAGAACCATTTCTAAATATTGAGCGAGCACTTGATGAGATAGAGGGGAAATGGAAAGATTCGGAGAAGAATGTTCTGCTTAAAGACTTATGATTTTCTTTAACCTGTAGTTATTCTTTCAACCGTTGTTATCATTAGGTGTGAAAGCCTTTTCTTTGTCTCTTCTTCCTAAAATTTTCTTCTTCTGTTTGTTCATAAAATATTTTTCTAAAAATCCCTCAAATAATTTAACCAGAAAAAATAACAAGGCTAAAATACCAAATCCCACATAAGGTATATTCACCCTTTGTTCAATGATAGGCTCAATGAATATCTGTTCAAGGATAAATAAAATGACCGCTACCGTAAGCATGATTGTGGAAGCCTTCTTACCAATCTGAGCTTTGGTCAGTTGGTCAATAGTATCTGCTAACTGAAGATTTTTTATTTTAATTTCTTCGTTCTGTTCACTTATTTGAACGTTTGCATTATCGAGTTTTTTTTGAAGGCGATCAGAAACCCTTGTAATAACCTTAGCTTGCGCAACCAGACTCTCATATTCATCGGAAAAGGAATCTAAGTCTTTTTTGTAGATGGCATGTGTCTCAATCTTTGATCTGAAATTTTTCAAACTTTCAATCTCATCAGAATAAAGCTCCCTGTGATCTTCCACTAAATGCTAGAATTGCAAATCGTCTTCCTCAATTTCTCTAAAGTTGAAATCGAGGTTGAGGAGGTCGCTGTAGTCTTCTCCGGCTTCCATCATATCATCGTCACCCTCCTCATAAAACCAGTTAATTGTAACTTCTCTTCCGCTATCCTCAATTTTACGCACTCGTTTAAAAACATCAAATAGACACTTTGAGGAGCTTGTATTGAAGTATTCAAAGGCAATGTTGGCGGTAAACTCCCCGCCTCCGTGTTCACTGTACTCATCAATGCTGTCCAATACTTTTTGGTAAAACTGAATAGAATTTTCAGGGCTTGATCTACCTTTCATTTCCAGTAAACCCTCATCAGGGTCAAACTTTACCATCGGTGTGGTGCGTGTAGGTTCAATAAATACCTTCTCCATTTGAAATATCCGATACAATTATTTTTAGTTCACTTCTTCAGTTCTTGGCAATCTTACTAAGAAAGTAAAATAACTTACGGTGTCCGGTACCGGTTGAATCTTGTATCTCAACTTTT
>JAPPDO010000123.1 GCA_028821635.1 Ekhidna sp. | reverse complement strand
GACTCGAAGCAATGTTCTGAAATCCAGGCCGCTATCTCTCCGCCTACTCCTCCGGTCAGGCAGTCTTCGTGCAGCACGAGTGCCCGACCCGTTTTCCGGACAGATAACCGTACCGTTTCTTTATCCCACGGCAGAAGCGTTCTTAAATCAATGATCTCAATGGAGCCGCCAGCCTCCTCCGCTATCCGGTTCGCCCAGTGAACGCCCATGCCATACGTGATGATTGATAGATCAGAACCGCTTCTATTAACGGCCGCTTTGCCAATCTCGGTGGTATAGTATCCATCCGGCACATCGCCGGACAACGACCGGTACAGTGCTTTATGCTCAAAATAGAGGTACGGATTAGGATCCTCTATGGACGCAGCCAGCAGACCTTTCGCATCATGCGGATTTGACGGGTATACGATTTTAAGACCCGGAGTGTGGAAGAACCATGCTTCGTTTGATTGAGAATGAAAAGGACCGGCCCCCACACCTGCCCCGGTTGGCATCCGCACAACAACGTCGGCATGTGGTCCCCATCGATAATGAATTTTAGCCATGTTATTTACAATTTGGTTGAATCCCTCGGTCACAAAATCCGCAAACTGCATTTCAACGATTGCCTTCATTCCGGCGATGCTGAGACCTAATCCGGTACCGATAATGGCAGATTCGCACAGCGGGGTATTCCGAATTCGGTCTTTACCAAAGATTTCAAGAAGTCCTTCCGTGATCTTGAACACTCCACCGTAATCTGCTACATCCTGTCCCATAAGGATCAAATCAGGGTGCTTTTCCAAACTTTGCTTTAGCCCGTCAGCGATAGCATCCACGAATCTCTTCACAGAAACTTTCCCATTCGGTTTTATCTCTTTTGGAATGTATGGGAGATAGACATCTCCTAATTCTGTCTTTTTTGATGCTTTGATGGTCTTTTCAGAAAAAGCCTCCTTGACCGCCTCGTTTATTTCTTTCTGAATCCCCCCTCGGATTTTTTTTACTTCATCAAGAGTGCAGATGCCTTCATGGATGAGATAGTTTTCATAACATTTTACGGGGTCCTTTTCAGCCCAGTGCTTCATCAATGCTTCCGGAACATATTTAGTGCCTGAAGCCTCCTCATGCCCTCTCATCCTAAAGGTCTTCGCTTCAAAGAGGATCGGTCTTGGTTCCTTTCGTATGTCTTCAACCAAAGGTTCTAATTCATTAAGAACTTCCAGAATCGAATTCCCCTCCACACTGTAAGCCTCCATCCCGTAGGCAGGCCCTTTCACTACAAATGAATCAAAATTGAATTGTTCTTTGCTGGGAGTAGACAACCCATAGCCATTGTTCTCAATAACAAAAATGACGGGGAGTTTCCAGACTGATGCCACGTTAACCGCCTCATGAAAATCGCCTTCACTTGTGCCCCCATCTCCGCTAAAAACCAGACTTACCTTTTGTTCTTTTTTTAAAAGATGTGAAAGTGCAATTCCATCAGCAATTCCCAATTGCGGGCCCAGATGTGAGATCATCCCAACGATGTGGTATTCCTGTGTTCCAAAATGGAAACTTCGGTCACGACCTTTGGTAAAGCCGCTTACTTTCCCCTGAAATTGAGAAAACAGCCTTTGATAAGGAATGCCTCTTGTTGTGAAAACGCCAAGATTTCGGTGCATAGGGAGGATATATTCATCCGCCGCTAATGCCAGTGCAGCCCCTACGGAGATGGCCTCCTGCCCAATACCGGAAAACCACTTGCTTACTTTTCCTTGGCGGAGCAAAATGAGCATCTTCTCCTCAATAAGTCTGGGAGCGACCAGATCTTTATAAATTGCTATGAGCGTTTCATTAGAGCGTTTCTTTTTGTCAAATTGCATGGTTTGGAATAGACCTCGCACGAAATAAGCATATCAGGATCAAATCTTCAGGTTTTTGGTATAGTTTTTAGCTATTTGGAAATTATGCTGCCTGCCGAGCGGTTATTTTTTCTCACTGAGCGGTTATTGTTAGATAAAAAATCTCTCATACTCACAAAACCCTCCTGCTGTTCCAACCGGAAGGCACGTACCCCCACACCGTTGTTGACCCAGAGGGTGGTCTTGTCCGACCAGATGCCAATGGTTGTAATTTTTAAAGTTATACTCTCAATGTCTCTGGCGGCATTGCGTGCACCGCCACTAAGGGTGTAAGCGAAAAGCTTACTACTACGATCAGAAATATATAGCGTGGTACCCTCTGACCAGAGGCCATTAGGTCTATTATTACCTGCACTATTGAGGGTATTGATGTCCTTAGCGGCATCACGTGATCCGTCGGACAGCGTGTAAGCAAAGATTTTGTCCTCAACAATATCGGAGACCCGGATGGTAGTACCGTCCGACCAGAGACCGATGGGAACGTTGCTGCCCGCAGCGTTGAGGGTATTGATCTCTTTATCTTTATCACGTGACCCATCGGCCAATGTATAAGCGAAGATTTTGTCACTGCTGCTTTCACCGCTAGCATTATTCACCACCCATATCATGGTGCCATCCGACCAAAGACCGAGAGGATTGGTATTGCCTGCATTACTCAGCGTATCCTGTTTAATGTCCCTATCCGTCAGCCTGCCAACCTGAAAATTTGCTGTCAAATGAGCACATGGTGCATTTGAGTGCGGATCGAGAATAGAAATATCCAGATTATAATTTATCGCCGATTGAATCATCATACGGCCTAACTGACCTCCGCCTAAAACACCGATTTTCAAATCATTGATGCTTTCTGACATGACAGCAAAACTAACTTAACTCCCTTACGTGCTAAAACTGCTATCCGATGCTTTGAGAAAATTAAGTCGGTGTTATAAATTAAGTTTTGAAAGCCCGGTCATCAACGGTGTTCTAAAAAGAACATAATGAATATCAGTAAGCTGCTCATGGTTTGAAATTACAAGTAAAATATTTCCTGTAAAAAGGAGAATTTAAAATTATTATTAGATTAATTATAAATTTTATAAGAATATGTTATTTAGATTAAAAAAAAATACCCTTCAAGTATTGATTTTACAAAAATTACTATATTTTTGCTTCTTAATTGAACCTAAAAACTAATAAATTTCAAAAATTCTGCTTATAGTGGATCATTTTGAAGCCTAAAAGAAAAATTTACTATGAAAGTATATGAAATGATTAAGCTAGTTGAACCGAGTCAAAATTCTACGGCGGTGAATACCGTAACAATGGCTCAGGAAGTCGGGACCCCTATCATGGAAAGTCCATCGGGAGAGGGGCAGATTGCTGCCGATATGCTTACACAATTCGGCGATAATTTGTTAACTACCAACAATGTTTGGATGATGGTAGCCACAGCACTTGTCTTTATTATGCACTTGGGATTTGCAGGTGTTGAGGCCGGGTTTGGGCAGTCAAAAAACACAGTAAACATCTTATTTAAAAACACACTCACACCAATTATCGGAATTCTTACTTATGCGATCATTGGTTTTAATCTGATGTATCCCGGCTTTAATGTCCCGGGATGGTTTGGCTTTGCCGGGTTTGGTTTGGAAAACTCTGTCACTGCCGATAACTCAGTTAATTATGCGGGTGGAGGATATACTTACTGGACTGACTTCTTGTTCCAAGCAATGTTTGCTGCTACCGCAGCAACCATTGTTTCCGGAGCTGTAGCCGAAAGGATAAAATTAAATGCTTATCTGATATTTACGGTTTTGTTTGTAGGGATCATATATCCCGTGATCGGAAGCTGGAAATGGGGAGGCGGAGTTCTTGACAATTGGGGATTTTATGACTTTGCCGGGTCTACCTTAGTACACTCCGTTGGAGGCTGGGGTGCTCTTGCAGGAATTATCATCCTTGGACCACGACTAGGAAAGTACGTAGATGGCAAGGTCGTAGATAAGCCGGGTTCCAGTGTTCCGCTTGCCGTGATTGGCGTATTCTTACTCTGGCTTGGATGGTTCGGATTTAATGGAGGGTCTGTATTATCCGCCGATCCGAGCCTGGTTTCTTTCGTTTTAGTTACTACTTCCTTAGCTGCCTGCGCCGGAGGGCTTGGAGGGTATATCACAGGATACGTTGTATTTAAAAGATTGGACCTTGGCATGGTACTCAATGGCATATTGGCAGGGCTTGTAGGTATTACCGCAGGGGCAGATGTAATTGAGCCATTCAATGCCGTTATTGTTGGCTTAGCTGCCGGAGCATTAGTAGTGCTATCTGCAATTACACTTGATAAGTTAAAACTTGATGATGTAGTGGGTGCTGTTTCGGTACACTTAATATGTGGAATCTGGGGCACCTTAGCCGTGGGTATATTCTCTACTAACCCTGACCATTCCCTTCTCCTTCAACTTAAAGGAGTATTAATCTGCGGTATCGCTGCTTTTGCGTGTGCCTTTATCATCTTCACCATTCTAAAACTCACAATGGGTATTAGAGTAAGTGAAGAACACGAAACGAAAGGCCTTGACAGTCAGGAGCATGGCATTAGAGGTTATACCATTACAACAGAATAATCGAAAAAACAGGTCCCTCCGTCAGCGATTTGGAACTCAAGACGGAGAGACCATTCCATTTATTAAACTTTAAAAAGTCTAATCATGAAAACAAATGTAAAATTAATTATTAAAAATGTAAAACTAACTATTAAAACGGTTTTAATAGCTGTAATCACGTGTGTATTCCAAGGGATTACATTCGCTCAGGAGGAGAAGGAGTTATCAACTTTATTGGAAATCTCAGGTTCTGTGGACGTTTATTATAGATCTAACCTGAACGCATCTAACAATGCCGGCCAAGGTGCTCCGGCTCCTACTTCTTCATTTGCCAATTTGCCGGGATTTTCACTGGGCATGGCCAATTTGATTGTATCAAAAAGTGGTGAAAAAGCCGGCTTTGCGGCAGACATTGTTTTAGGCCCCAGAGGTAATGATGCCGTTTTTGGCTCCACCGAAGGCTCTTCTCCGATTGTAAATCAGTTGTATGCCTACTGGGATGTGAGCAGAAGTACTACTTTAACCATGGGTAATTTTAATACCTTTTTAGGATACGAGGTAATATCTCCAACCGGTAATTATCACTACTCCACGTCTTATATGTTTTCCTACGGGCCCTTCTCCCACACCGGAGTCAAAGCTGACTTTACTTTCAGAGATTTTTCCTTAATGACGGCCATTATGAACACAACAGATGCTACTGAATTTAGCCCGGATGGAAGGTATCTCGGAGGTATTCAGTTAGGATATAAGGAAGCATTTTTGAATTTCTTATTTGATGATAATTTCTTTCAGGCAGATTTAACTGCGGGCAAGGACTTATCAGACAAGTTTTATCTTGGAGTGAATGCGACTACGGCTTCCGGCAACTTCCACGGAGGTGCGTTATACCTTCAAAATTCATTCTCTGATGATTTTTCTCTAGGTTTAAGGGGGGAGTATTTTTCTGATGAGGGGGCCGCCGCTTTAGGATTTGATACGACCGGAGATGGAGATGCCAACGCATTCGCAAAGAATGTGATTGACCTGACCCTCTCTGCAAATTATTCTGTTGGAGATTTGACGTTCATCCCCGAGTTAAGGGTAGATATGTACAACGAAGATGTGGTAATGTCAGCAACAAGAGAATCATTGCAAAGTTCAATCTCATCCTTTGTGCTGGCCGCTGTTTATTCGTTTTAATGACTAAAACTTTTCAATAAAGAAAATATAATCTGCCAGCGTAAAGAATTTACTGCGATCCGTAGAAAGGGCTGTCTTTATACTTTTGAGACAGCCTTTTTTATTTTTATGGCATTGAAGTTGTACGTTCTCCAGAGTCATTTAGGTTGTGGTTTTTGTTTTTTTAAATGCACTTGTGTGTGTCTGAGGCAAGGGGGCAAGGGTTAGCTCTGCCGTGCTTACATTTCAATCTCAATGGGGGTAAAATCAAAGGCTTGACCTTAATGGTAGATCTGTCTCTCATCCGTTAATTTGCCAGCTTAAATTTGTTTCTAATTGAGCAAATGGTGCATTTAGACCATCATACGGACCAAAGGACCTCTACCTAAAATGCTGATTTTTAAATCATCATTCCCAAACAAAGACTCGTTTTACTCTGCTGCTTACACTCGTCAATATTTCATAAGGGATTGTATTTGCCCACTTAGCTAAATCTTTGATAGTGGGACTCTCTCCAAAAATGATCGCTTCATCTCCTTCTTTTGCTTTTGTGTCCGTCACATCTACCATAATCATGTCCATACAGACATTGCCTACTAAAGGACACCATTTTTTATCAATGAACACTTTTGCATTTCCATTCCCGAAGGCTCTGAAGTAGCCATCCTCATAGCCTACAGGCAGGACAGCAATTTTACTGTCACGGTTCAGCACTCCTTCTCTGGCGTAGCCGACAGTCTCCCCCTTCCTGAGTGTCTGAACTTGTGAAATGACCGTCTTTAGTTTGCTGGTGGTTTTGAGTTTAAGCTGTCGGGTTGGATCGAATCCATGTAGTCCAATTCCAAGCCTTACCATGTCGTAATGATATCGTGGCCATCTCACCGTCGCAGATGAATTACAAGCATGTTTTATGGGTTTATATCCTAATGAATCTGCCATTTTGGCGTAGGCTTCTCCAAAAAGTTTTGCTTGCTTCACGGTAAATGGGTCTTGCTTTGTGTCATCTGAACTTGAGAAATGAGTAAAGATGCCTTCTACCTTCAATCGGCTATTCTCTTTTATTATTTGAATCAATTCATTTAGCTCACTTACGGCAAACCCAAGTCGATGCATGCCTGTATCCATTTTGATTTGAATCCGCACCTCTCCCCTCGTGTCCTTTAACAACCTCTCTAGATGGCCAAAACTGAAGATTGCGGCTTGTAGGTTGAACTTTTCAAACTGACTGAAGCTGTCAATAAAGGGATTCATAATCAGAATAGGGAGTGAAATTCCATTTTGACGAAGTGAGATTGCCTCATCCACATAGGCTACACCAAGCTGGTCTATTCGTTGGTGCTGGAGGAAATTAGCGATCTCCAAAATGCCGCTGCCATAAGCATTGGCCTTCACCATTACCATTATTTTAGTGGATGGTTGAAGTAAATTCCTGTATTGATTCAGGTTATGCTGTAAGGACTCGAAATTAACTTCCAGCACGGTTCCGTGGATTCGTTCTTCCAGAAGTTTGCTCACTCGTTCTAGCTCAAAGTCTCTGGCACCTTTTATCAGGATCATTTCTGAATGGAAAGATGGAAGATGGCTTAGGAGTTCATCCGTTGAAGAGAAAAATAGTACATCCATTTCAAATAATTCGGATGCCATTGAAATTTTTGGCCCCACTCCAATTAATCGACTGATTCCTTTTTTGATTATTAATTGATTGACCTCTTTATACAGCTCCTCATCCGGAATTCCTGATTGTAACATGTCGGAAAGGATAAGTGTTCGCTTCTCATTTTCCTGATGTGATTCCAGGTAGTCAAGTGCGACCTTAAGTCCTGCAAGGTCGTTATTGTACGTATCATCCAAGATATAACTATCATTTATTCCTTTCTTGAATTCCAAGCGCATTGGAACAGAACGTAATAGACTGAGACCCTTTTGAATTTGCTCTTTTGAAAGCCCTGAAACTTGAGCTGCTATTATTGCGTGAGTGATATTTTCCAACTCAATTGCATTTGAAAACTGCGTTTGAAATTTATCTTCATTTATGAAAATCGCACCAGAATCCCACTGTACATTAAGCTCTCCGGAACCGTCCAGTGCCCATTTAATTTTTTGAGATTTCAGGACAGAGTCAAGATCAGTAGAGTAAGCAGCATCACTTCTAAATATTACTTTTTTTGCATTTTCAAACAGTTTCAGTTTCTCGTCAAGTTTTTGCTGAATAGATTCAAAACCTTCATCATGCGCTTGGCCGAGTGTTGTGAAAATACCTAGTGAGGGTTGAATAATTTTTTCAAGATTTGCCATCTCATGAGTCCGAGATATTCCGGCTTCAAAAACGCCGATCTCGTGATTTTTACCAATCCCTAAAATTGATAATGGCACTCCAATTTGCGAATTATAGCTCTTGGGGTTTTTTATCACAAAATACTTTTCAGATAAAATGGTGGACAGCCACTCCTTAACTGTTGTTTTGCCATTACTGCCGGTAATTCCTATGATTGGCAGCTCAAACTGACCCCTGTGATGTGCCGCAATATCCTGAAAAGCGTGGATTGAATTTTTCACCCGAAAGACATTAACCCCCTCTGAGAAGGGGATTTCCTGTTCTGTTATGAAATTTTTGATTCCACGCTTTATCGTCTCCCTAATGAACTGATGACCATCTCTGTTTGCCTTAATTGCAACAAAAACCTCGTCTCCTTTTCCCAGTAAGGTGCGGGTATCCGTTGAAAAATGACGTAAATCGCAATCCTCAGAGATAGCGGTTTTACCTTTTGTGATTTTTGAAAGATCAGAAAAGTGCATAAATTAAGTTATCCATTTCATTTATAAATCGGTTGTCCTGATTCTCAAACTCCCCTTTCTTCAGAAAAATGCCCGTTCTGCACCAGTCATTGGGCATGTTCATAATAAAACGAATTTATCAGATTTTTAATAATAACAGTATAAAATCACCTGTATGGTATAGTTGCCATGAAAAAAAAACTTTGCATACAATCCCCAAGAAATAAACGACAGCATTTTATAACGTTTATTCGACGATTATTTTTTAACAGCTTTTGGATTTATGGAAAATGTAAATGAAGTTTGTGTTTTATAATCTAACTAGATAGAGTCCTCTCATATTCGCAGTATTCTTCATTTTTGCTAGAGTTTTACTTATTTTCATGGTTTTAAGTAAATGCGAGAGAGGACTCTTTCCTTTGAAATTTCGTGTTTTACCTCCTCCTCTGACCCTTGTTGTGCAGTAAGTAACTAACGATCGAAATACTTCTATAATTGTTGTTTTGTATTTCCGGCATTACCAAATCAGTATTGATAAGTAATTAGATAACAGATACAAACAAGATTCCGTCACGCTTTTAATCTCCTTTCCCGCCATCGCTCCGTGCCCTTCGTGGCTTCTTTGTGCCCTCTGCGGTTCAATCGTTAGTAGTTTGGTCAGCGAAGACATGATACGAACAAAAAAATAAAATCATCGCAATCCTTAAAATCAAATAAATCCTGTTCAAGACAGACTACACCCGGAGAAAATAAAAATTAAAAAAAAACTTGCAAAACCTTTGCATCTTCACCTAATTGTTTTACCTTTACATTTCAAATGACAAAATTATGAACAGGATATTACACTATAACACCGCAAAATCATT
>JAPPDO010000130.1 GCA_028821635.1 Ekhidna sp. | reverse complement strand
ATAATTTATCTATGCCTGCTTCATCAGAAAAAATAACGTATAGTCCTCCTCGCATATTATAATTTGAACTTAATACACTACCTAAGGCTCCTGCTGACCGGATTCCGATATATCTCCTCGCTTAGTTTCAGCCAATAGATGTTCTCCAAAAGTGTCAGTGCTTTCATAAATGAGGGTAACTACCTCATAGGATTTCTCTGAGGAGTCAGAGGATATATTCTCAAACCTGTACTTAGCATTGTAGAGTGCCGGTCTCATTAGTTCCGGTATCAATGATTACAAACTCCAATGAATCTGTCTTTTTCAGGTACATTACCCCCGAGAATAGATTCCCCATATGTTCAATTATGACCCTAACTAATTCAGAATGAATTTTTTGATTTTGAAGGGGCATTCAATTCTTTTTGAAGTTAGCAAAATAGATTGCAAAATCAGCAATTGGATGACCTTCAAGATCATCATAATCAATACCGAGTCCACCTCTTACGTTAAGGTCATCGGGAGTAATACCCTTTTTCTAAGATCTCAGACTGGAACTGATTAATTTTTATACAAAGTGATTCAAAGGGTAAGCGGTTCATTATTTGCGAATCAATGTGAAAGTATAGTCCGCAAAATCTAAGGTTAGGATACTTCTCTAATTCTTCAAGTGCCAACCAAAGATCCTTTAAAGGGATACCAAACTTATTTTGAAAATTACCCGTGATAAGGTTGGGATGAGTATTAGCATCTATATCCAGATTAAGCCTTAAAAAATGTTTGCTTCCTTATCAAGTGAATGAGCCACTTGATGAATAATCGCCAACTCCTCTATTGATTCACAATTAATTCCTGTTACTTCATGGCCTGCCGCTAACGAAATCTCACCTTCATTCTTACCAACACCAGCATACACAATTTGACTTCCTTCAAACCCATGATTTAATACATACTGTATTTCACCAACACTAACATGATCTACCCCAAGACCATACTCTTGTATTCTTGAAGCTATTTTTGTCTCAGTATTTGCTTTGAGTGCATAATAAACTTCATAATCTGAGTCTTTCGATTCAATCAACTCCTTTAATACTCCCTCAAGTAAATATAGGTCATAAAAATAAAAGCCCCCCCCGAGGGGTCATCTTTTTTGCATAAAAGCTTGGTCAATAAGAAGCTTACCTATTCTGATGCCACATCCTTGCCGTACATGTACTTCTCCACTTTCAAAAATAGGTCCGTTAGCGACCTCATTCTTTATTAATAGGACACCGTCCATATCTACATAATCCAAGTAAGGGAATAACTGAGCAACTACAGAGATTCCAACAGAAAATTCGGTCATACATATAACCATCACCCTCATTCCAAGCGAACGTGCATTCCTGATCATTCTGCGCACAGGAGTTAAACCTTCCACACTTCATCAACTTAATAGTTTATCCTATGAAAATGGCTCATACAACATTCAATGTCTGATGCAACTTTTATACCTTCGTCGGCAATCACATCTAATTGCGATTTTTCATAAATTTCCTTCATTACTTCCCAGTCATCTTTCGGTAGTAGATGCTCAATAAATCCAACGCCTGACTCTTTCCTGATTCCGACATTTTTTAGAGCCTCGTTGCACATTTAGTGTCTATTCTGAACGTTGCATCAGTTACATCTCTGAGGGCTTGTACGATAGCACCATCCTCATTTGTTCCTAATTTGATTTTGTAATTAGACCGGGGAAATTCCTAAAGCTTACTAACCATTTTATCTATGGAATCAATTCCAATGGTATAGCTTGATACAGGTCTCTCGTTGCTAGCTTCATCATTCCAAAGTTGATACAGTGAAACTTTCCCCTTTTTGGCATAAAGGCTATTGATAGCCACCTCTACAGCAGAAAGCGCAAAAGAATTATTTAATAAGCTTTGACTTAGAGCTTCCAAAATATAGAAAGTTCCTGATCATCGTAAAATTTAATAAGTTCTCTATTCTTTTCAATAGCCCTGTTTATATCAGTCAATGATTTGCTGCAATACTTACTTTCTGCTGCTTCTCAAAAGCCTGAGATTCCATCTTGCTCGATTTCTATGATTAAGTTTCTCTGAATACCTCTTGGAGTCGTGGGTTATATTGAAGCGATGTTTCAACTGTAATCAAAGGTTCGTATCTCCAAAGATGTTATCACAATAAACCTAATTGAGATTACCTCTAAGTTTGTAAAATGAAGGATTTATATGTGTCTCCTTATCAATAATCATTTCAGAAACCAGCTTTCCTGTACTTGGAGCCATACTTAATCCCAACATGCTATGACCACATGCAAAAACAAGATTTTTATATTGATCAGAAAAATCAATAACGGGCAAACCATTGTTAGTCATTGGACGCCATCCAAACCATTCCTCTGTTACATGATCTGTATAAGGGTTCTTCAAATAAATTTCAGCGGCCTTTTTTAATGCTCTGAATCTGACTCGGTTCATGGTAGCATTATATCCTGCAAACTCCATGGTTCCTCCCAATCGATAACTTTCATTCCACGGCGTAGCTACTACCTTCTTTTCTTCCATGATACATGGCATACTGGGGCTGATACCAGGCTTATTCATTGTCAGGCTGTAGCCTTTTCCGGGAATAATTGGAAGTTTAATTTTAAGTCTTTTCGTTAGCAAAGGTGACCAAGCACCTGTGGCCAGTACCACATAATCTCCTCTAAAATCTCCTCGGTTAGTTTTAACAGCATCGATCTCTCCTCCCTTCAGATCAAAATCAATCACACTTGTCTCATTTGAAAAATTAACCCCCATCTCTCCTAACCTTACTTTAAGACTTCTGACCAATTCATCTGGTTTGAGTGAGGCATCTATTTCATACCACCATCCTCCGTGAACTGTTTCATTAAGTGCTGGTTCTTTTTTAAAAAGGGCATCTCCAGTTAACGGCAGGGCCTTTAACGCAGGGTCTAATAAGCCAATTTGTTCATCTTTTAATTGATAGTTTTCGAAAGTTTTTTTGTGTTTAAAAACAAATATGATTCCTGCCTTTGACCAATTGCATTCTAATTGCTCTTCTTCAAACCAATGATCATATAGCTTTCTGGAAGCCATCAATAATTGATTACGCCCATGCATCGAGTGCATGACTTTTTGCTTCGCTACATTCAGTGCAAAACCAACCATCCAGGTAACAAACTGCGGGTTGATCTGAGGTCTAATGTAAAAGGGTGAATCACTTTGAAATAACCATTTCGTTGCCTTTAGTAACAACTGGGGGCTATTTAATGGCAGTGCATGACTAGGGCTTACCAAACCGCAATTCGCGTGACTTGAGGCATCAAATGCCGGGCCTTTGTCAATTATTGTAACGGCTTTACCTTCTTTGGTCAGATAGTAGGCACAGGACAATCCAATTATCCCACCTCCAATCACAATGACATCCGATTTGTTCATTGATTGCTGTGATGATTAAAATAAAGAAAAAAGGGTCGCTCCGGAATCATCTGAAGCGACCACCTATTAGTATGAAGATTATACCTCAATTTACCTATTGCCTTACAAGTGTAGTGGTACCATTGTCTTCAGCTACATTGGAAAAGGAAATGGTAATTACTCCTTTACCGTCAATAATACCACTAGCTTGCATAGGGTTAGAACCTAACCAACAAACAAATCCGGCATCATCGGGTATATCTGTAGCACCAATAGTACATCCGTCACGAACTAACGTTGCAGGCAAATCAGTGACAGCATCACATTCTTTACCCTCATCCGCTCCCGGCTCGGTGTAAATTTTTGCATACAAATCCCCATAAAGCCCTCCGGTAACATCCGAAATATCATAAGTTCCATCTCCATTATCAGTTATTGTAACGGGATGTGGGCTTGCAGAATTATCATAAGCACCATCAAAAGGAGTCTCTCCTATAGTTGTGGCCAGATAGCTGCCCCCTATTACCTCAGGACAGTCAGGGATAACAGTGGTTATTACCAACGAATTTGATAAATCATTGGATGCCGTAAGAACTATTGTAATAGTAATAATATCTCCTGCTTCCAATTGTGCATTACTCGCAGTATAGGTAAGAGATCTTTCATAAGAATTATCAGTAATAAAATCAGATATTGATTCACTGTAAATTTCACCTGAGTTCTTTTCTGTTCCTGTGGCACTAGTAATAGTGTCAGTTATTGAAATCTTTGTCACTACGACTTCAGGAGAAAAGAACCTGTAATCAATGTCAAAAGATCCGCCAATGTCTACTGTAAGTGGTATCTCTGACTTATTCAATAAAATTATGGTTGGTACGGCACCGACAATGCTAAACTCCTCATCTTGTTCTTCCAAACAAGAAGTAGATATACTTAAAATAAGCAGGTATAGTATTAAAAATTTTATGTTATATAATTTCATATTATTAAGATTTTTTAATGATCAATTATCCCAAAACACTTTATCTGTAATTGATACACTTGGTGTATTAGAGTTATTCGCAACCTCACTTTGAGGATAAAGGAATCTTCTTGGATACGCACCCCCTGTTTCGTTCTTAGCAGAAGGTGTCAATGAAGGAATACCGCTTACTGTTCCGGCTGCCCCTGAAGGAATACTTCTTCTCCAATCCACCCAATTCTCATGCTCAAGAAACAAAGCAATGTGCTTTTCAGTGAAGATTTTCTCCAATCCATTGGTTTGGATCGAAGTGGCATCCTCGCTGGCGAAAGCCGCTTCATAGACCGCATCAGAATCACCGGTTACCTTTACAATTGAAGATATGACCGCTTCATTAAAAGCACTCGCCGCTTCATCGAACTGACCTAATCTAAAGTGCGCTTCAGCTTCAATGAACTTCACTTCTGTATAGGTTATGAGGTTGGTTGGTGCTTCCAGGGTATTCAGATAAGGCCCTACTTCATTAACTCCTGCGGGTTTGTCAATAGATCCATAAGTAACAGCATCTGATACCTTGTTACTGAAATAGAAAGCAGCTCTCGGATCATCCACGCCTACTGCCACTCTATTCTTTAGTAAATCCACAAAAGTCTGACAAAGTGCAATATTATTTTGACCGAATGTACTAGAGAAAAAGCCAAACCATGGACCTGCTTGTTCTGGGCCAAAAGATACTTTGGCATCCTCATCATTTGAAACAAATGCACCCGCATTTATTGCAGTAAGGGCATTTTGAGCAGCATCGGTGGCATCCACCTTAGTTAAGTGAATATAATATCGTGCCCTCAACGCATTTGCTGTCTTAATCCAAAGAGGAGCTGAAACTGTAACCCACTCAGATTCTGAACTTTGGGGGTAAATCAAGTCAAAGTTTGTGGGTGAAAAGGTACTTGTTGAATTAAGGTCAGAAATAGCCTGATCTAAAAGAGACTGTATTTCAGTATACAAAGCACTGCCATTATCATATCCGGGTTGTGGAAACTGAACAGGGTCAAATGCCTGCGTATATGGAACATCTCCGAAAGTATCTACCAGGTGGCCAAGGCACATTGCCATAATTATCCTGGCAACCCCGGAAATATGCGTGGCACCGGAGGCATCTGCTTCAGTGATAATACCGTTAAGGTCAATCATCGCACCAGCATACAATCGGCTACTCCAAGTAAATTCAGAAAAACCGGGTAAAAACCGATAATTGGTTACATCTTCGAAATCCGATAATGTGCCGGTCAGTTGTTGTGTCCAAATACTTGAGAACTGCGCTGTATTCGCAATACCGAAGACAGCATTTACCTGTGCTACAGGCAGCCTTAAACTTAAAGGGGCTGTTTCTGCATTATTCGGGTTCACATTGACTTCTTCAAGATCGCATGAGAATGAAATCATCACAAGTGCCAATACCTCAAGAGCTTTTTTATTTATATTTCTTAGTATCATAATAATTGAATCTTAGAATTAGAATCTACCAGTTACGGTTACACCGTAACTCTTCATATTAGGAGTTACAAATCCATCAACTCCGGCAGGACTACTTGGACTCCCCAAGTTGGTTTCAGGGTCCATCCCGGTGTAATTGGTAATCAACCAAATATTTCTTCCGAACACACTTAGACTTAGATTGTCCAGTCCTACTTTGCTTGTCAATTTATTTGGCAGAGAATATGATAATGAAACATCTCTTAGCCTAATCCATGACCCATCTTCAATCCATCTTTCAGCAATGTTCCTGTTGCCTGCCGAAGATGAGTAATAATCCTGATTTAAGACAACCTGCTGCGTATTTGGAGATCCGTCTGCCGTAACACCATTAAATATCACCGAATGACCTCTTGCTTCAGAATGTTCAGCAACTCCTTGCGCATCCATCCAATGACCTGTTACATTCGCAACATCTCCACCTATGCGAATATCCCATAGGAAAGACAGGGTGAAACCTTCATAATCAACTGAATTTCTAATTCCCATCAACCAATCAGGGTTAGGATCTCCAATAAACTGCTGTTCTGAGTCAAGAGAAGGGAACCCGTCATCTCCAATAAGAATCTGACCATTTTCATGTCTCTCGAAAGCATTTCCGTAGAATACGTTATAAGCACGATCCTTTTCTAAGACTGCATTCAATCTGGCACTATAGAGTTCCGAAACAATTCTATTCACGGGAAGGTCTTTGACTACATTCCTGTTTCTTGTGAAGTTGAGAAGAATGTCCCATCTTAAGTCGCTTGTTTGGATAGGAGTACCTGTTAATTGGATTTCAACTCCTTTATTCTCAATATCTCCTGAGTTAATCAACCTACTAGCAGCACCCGTAGAACCCGGAAGGGCAACAGCAATGATTTGGTCAATACTGTTTTGCTTATACCAAGTGAAATCAACCCCTATCTTACCTTTTAAGAAGCTAAGTTCGGCCCCTAGTTCAATGGCATCCGTTTGTTCAGGTCTCAGTTTTGGGTTACCAGCTGAATTTTGTAGCTGAGATCCTCCAACACCATTGATGGGGAATATTACCCCGCCGCCAAAATCTGTTGATGCCGAACCATTAACATAAAATGTTTGTAACGCATACAGTGGCGCATCGTTACCAACTCGTGCCACAGAACCTCTAATCTTTCCAAAGGATAAAATATCAGGGTTAACATTAAACACTTCTGTAAATACAAAGCCTAAGTTGGCAGAACCATAAAGAAATGAATTGTCATCAGAAGGCAATGTAGACGACCACTCATTTCTTAGGTTGAGTTCCGCAAACAGAGTCCCTCTCCATCCTAAATTGAATCTGGAGAGAACGGCCACTGTCCTCTTCTCCGTTTCAGAATCTAATGCAGCTAAATCCTCTGTTGTATTACTTATGTTGTATAACCTAGGATTACCAAAATTCCTTCCGGAGAAATATTGTCTGGAACTCTGTTGGTTGAAATAATTTTGTCCAATCATCGCATTGAAATCAAAATCCTCACCGAATTGCTGGTTGGCAGTAATGAATAGATCCGAATTAAGAGTCTGATCAATATAAGTATCCTCAATGAGACGACCTGTCACACCAGAAGTTGCTCTGCTATCCCCTCCTTTAGAACCGGCGGCCCAAATCTGATTTCGTTTATCCGTTGCAATGTCAGTGCCTAATCGGTACATTACACTCAGCCAGTCATTTATTTTGTAGTCAAGTTGAACAAGTCCAATTAGTCTGTTGACTTCATCTGTATAGGGGTTCTCATTAATCGTCCAAAACGGATTATCTGGTCCAAAGCTAAATGGTGATCCTTCCACATACCTCCAATTACGTTGTTCACCATTAGGTAAAACAAATCCAGCAGAATTTTGGAAAGTTATAGGAACTCTCAAAGTACCCTGGATCACATCAGAAAAATTATCACCACGACCAAACTTTACACTTTTGGCATTACTGTAAGTAGCTGAAGCCTTTACTCGCAAGTTTTCACTTACATTATTTTCACCCGTAAACTTTGTAGTAAACCTTTCAAACTCATTATTTGGAATAATCCCCTTTTGATCAAGATGACCTGCGGAAAAGTAAAAGCTGCCATTTTGACTACTGCTGGTCATACTTACGTGGTTTTCAAACGTTGATCCGGTTTCGTAAAAATCCTTTTGATTGTCATAAGCGGACAGCTTGGTGCTCGTTGCAGATGGATCATTCATATCTACAATAAATCCATTGGCATTTTTAGAATTATTAGCAGATCCATCAAACCGCAAAGTAGATACCGGAGGCCCAAAATGACTAAAAGTGGTACCACCACTGTGAATGTTATCATCTCCTTGTGCATAAATATTTTGCTTTGGAAAGTAATTCAAGATGGTATTGACTGAATAACTTGAAGAAAAATTGATGTCCATCACCTTGGTATCAGATCTGCCTCCACTTTTAGTCTTGATTACCACTACACCATTAGTACCTTGAATGCCATATAGTGCGGTGGCCGCAGGGCCTTTCAATACGGTCATGGACTCAATGTCTGCGGAGTTCAGATCTATTGCTCTATTAGCAGCATCTACTCCTGTGGCAGTTCCGGTACTACTTCTAAAACTGTTGTTGATAGGGATACCATCTACAACGAATAAAGGTTGGCTATTTCTACTGACAGAAGAAATACCTCTTATCAGGATAGATGATCCTGCTCCGGCAGAGCCTCCTTGCTGAGTTACCTGAACACCCGCCACTTTCCCGCTTAATGCCTGTACAAGATTCGCTTCTTTAGCCTGAACAAGTTCGGTTCCTTCAACGACCTGTACAGCATGTGCCAAGGCCCTTTTTTCCTGAGCGATGCCAAAAGCCGTCACCACTACCTCTTCAAGATTTTGAGTATCTGTAGTCAATGTGATATCAATTACAGTTCTGGTTCCAACCGGAATCCGCCGCGTTTCGAAGCCAATATATGAGAATACAAGCACAGTCTCAGAATCCACATACATTCTATAATTCCCGCCTACATCTGTAGTACCACCTTGAGTTGTACCTTCTACAACCACCGTTACTCCCGGAAGGGGGGATCCCTGGTCATCTGTTACCGTTCCGCTGATGGTTCTCTGCTGTGCAACAAGATAGCTCAACGAGACAATCATGATCACAATAAAAAGTGAAAGAATTTTTCTCATAGAAATTGGTATTGTTAAATTTAAGCTAATTTTTATTGATTTACGCATTATAAAGTTTGGATCAAAAATCTTATATTTTCTTCAAAATTATAAAACAATCAAATCACATAATTTTAAATCGTGGTAAATTTAATTCAAATCACCGTAAAAAATCAACAAGATCAATAGGGCATTGCTAAAATGAAGTAGTTTTGCGATAAAGAATGATGCACACACCAATTACTCACTGTCCCCAATGTCATGTTAAAGACTTCATTAAGAATGGCAAGAGTGGGGGAA
>JAPPDO010000250.1 GCA_028821635.1 Ekhidna sp. | reverse complement strand
CTCTCGGTGGCGGAGAACTCCGCCGCAGGCACAACCGTAGGGACAATCACAGCCTTAGATGCCGACGACGATGCGCTGACCTTCACTATCACCGCCGGCAATACCATCGGTGATGGCAGCGAGGTGTTTGCACTCAATGAAACTACCGGTGCGCTCACGGTGAAAACGGCAGCACCGCTGGACTATGAAACCGAAGCCAACCGGACGTTTACACTGACCGTGCAGGTGTCCGACGGAGTGGCAAACGCCAGTGCCGCCGTTACCGTCAATGTCACCAATGTGAATGAGGCAGGTAAAAGGCTGGCGGATAAGGACATTGACCTTGATGCTGCCAATGGCAAATCTTCCGATCTCTGGTCGGACGGCACCACCCTGTGGGTTTCTAATAATGGCAGCGGTGAAAGCAGCAGTGACAAAGTCTTCGCTTACACGCTGGCGGACGGGTCACGGGATGCCGCTAAAGACATTGATAGCCTCAATGCTGCGGGCAATAATGATCCTCGCGGCCTCTGGTCGGACGGTACTACTATGTGGGTTGCCGATCCTTTAGATGACAAAGTCTATGCCTACACGCTGGCGACGGGGACACGAGATGCCGCCAAAGAGTTTGGCCTTGATCATGATAATAGCAGCCTTCGTGGTCTCTGGTCGGACGGCACCACCCTGTGGGGGACTGATAACAGTGATGACAAAGTCTATGCCTACACGCTAGCGACAGGGGCACGAGATGCCGCCAAAGAGTTTGACCTTGATGATGACAATAGCAGCCCTCTCGGCCTCTGGTCGGACGAAACCACCCTGTGGGTCAGTGATTTTGTTGATAGTAGAGTCTACGCCTACACGCTGGCGACAGGGGCACGTAACGCCGCCAAAGAGTTCAAATTAGTTTCTAGCCCTCGTGCCTTCTGGTCGGACGGCTCTACCTTTTGGAGTACTACTTCTGGCACTACTATTAATGCTTTCCAGTTGGAATAGTGGGAGGGCTGTGCGGGGGTGAGGGATGGCGGGTAAAGGAACTTTTGGAAAGTTAAGGATTCGCAAAGCTCTCTTCAAAAGAGGGCAGTAGAAACCTCGAAGGCTTCTATCGTAACGGTGGCTACTCAGGAACTTTTGGAAAGTTTTGAACTTTCCAAAAGTTACGGATTTGTAAAACTCAAACGACACTTAGGGCAGGACATTTTTGGAAGGGTCGTCGCCGGTGAACATGAAGAAGTCGATGTTTAAGCGATGAAGTAGAGGATGGCGGGCGGCCCGCAGGGCGGCTATCTTAAACCTTCAAGGTTTTCAAAGCCTCCAAGGTTTCTACCGCCACAGTAACCGCTTAGCAGAGAATGAGAACTTTTGGAAAGTTAAGGATTCGCAAAGCTCTCTTCAAAAGAGGGCAGTAGAAACCTCGAAGGCTTCTATCGTAACGGTGGCTACTCAGGAACTTTTGGAAAGTTTTTGAACTTTCCAAAAGTCATCATCCATAGTCGACGTACAAATTACACATGGAAGGGGTTGATTGTTTTATTGGTATCAGACCGGTTTAGGATGAGGGTCTGCTACCTATTCCCCCAAGATCATAAAATCGCACCTTCCTTCATTAAAATAGCAGGTATTTACCATACTACGTGTTCATTTCCCTATCTTCAACCCGTGAAAAAGAAATGGATTTATAAGAAGGCACCTAACGCTGCCATAGTTGAGCCGCTAAGCCAATCACTTAATCTAAATCATTACCTTTCTAAAATCTTAGTCCAACGCGGCATCAACACATTTGATGGGGCCAAGAGCTTCTTTCGCCCTTCCCTGAGTATGCTTCACGATCCATTTGAGATGCTCAATATGGACAGAGCGGTCAACCGATTAACGGAGGCAATCTTTAATCGGGAAAAGATTTTGCTCTATGGAGACTATGACGTGGACGGGATAACATCGGTAAGTCTCGCATTCTTGTTTTTATCTGAATTTTCTGATCAATTAGCGTTTTACATTCCGGATAGGAGCACGGAAGGCTATGGTATTTCGGAAAAGGGTATCAATTATGCGCATGATCATGGGTTTGATTTGATAATAGCACTCGATGTGGGGATAAGGGCCGTAGATCGGGCAAGGCAAGCGAAATCACTGGGAATAGATTTAATCATTTGCGACCACCACCTGCCGGGTAGCGTTACTCCGGACGTATTTGCGATTTTAGACCCAAAACAAGATGACTGCAGCTATCCCTTCAAAGAATTATCGGGTTGTGGGGTTGGATTCAAATTGCTGGAGGGGTTCTGTCATCAGAATACGATTGATAAAAATCAACTGTATAAGTACCTGGATTTATTAGCCGTAAGTATCGCCTGCGATATTGTACCCATCGTCGGGGAGAATAGGATATTTTGTTTTTATGGTCTTAAAAAGCTGAATCAAAGCCCACTGAAGGGCTTAAAGTCGCTCATTAAAATTAGCGGTAAAAAAGGAGTACTCAACGTTTCTGACCTTGTCTTCGCTCTAGGCCCAAGAATCAATGCCGCAGGACGCTTATCTCATGCGAAAGAGTCCGTAAAGTTGTTAATTGGACCATCTGAAAAGACGGAGAAACGCGCCGGCTACCTTCACTCCAAAAATCAAGAGCGCAGAGCACTGGATCAAACCATTACTGTAGAGGCTTTGGAAATGATTTTAGAACGAGGATTGCATAAGAAATCTACCGTTCTCTTTAATAAATCATGGCACAAGGGCGTAATCGGAATTGTAGCATCACGCTGTATTGAGACCTATCATCGCCCGACGGTGATACTTACTGAATCCGAAGGCAGGGCAATAGGTTCGGCAAGGTCTGTGAATGGATTTGATGTACATAAGGCGATTACCCAATGTGCAGAATTGTTGGATCAGTTTGGGGGACATGCCCATGCCGCCGGTTTGACGCTTCCCTTGGAAAATGTAGAAAAGTTTGTTGAAAAATTTGAAACAGTAGTCAGTAATTCTATTGCGCCGGATCAGTTAATTCCAAAAATTGAAATAGACACTGAAATCCCATTGAAATATATCAATTTTAAAACATACGGCATTATCAGTCAGATGGCACCATTTGGGCCACAGAACCAAGCTCCTTTATTTTCCACAAAAGGAATATTGGTAAAGTCAAATCCTGTCATTATTAAAGAAAAACATCTCAAAGGATTTTTACATGAACAACATGACAAAAAGACATACGAGTTTATTGGCTTTGACCTTGCAGAAAAAATGGCTATCACCGAATCCGGTAAACCTCTTAGCATCGTTTATCATTTAGAGGTAAATAATTACTTAGGAAACAGAACGCTAATCCTCAACTTGAAAGATATACGCTTTGATACATAACTTGCGGCTGCTTATGGAACTGCGTACACAAAATCTGGTAAAGAAATATAAGAAGAGGATAGTTGTAAATGATATTTCATTAAAAGTCAGCCAAGGCGAAATTGTGGGGCTTTTGGGTCCAAATGGAGCCGGAAAGACGACTTCCTTCTACATGATCGTCGGCCTTATCAAGCCCAACGAAGGACATATCCTTATCGATGATGATGATGTGACGGATCTTCCAATGTACAAGCGCGGACAAAGAGGGGTTGGATATTTGGCGCAGGAAGCCTCAGTATTTAGAAAACTGAGTGTAGAAGACAACATCCTTGCCATTCTGGAAATGACCAAACTTTCTAAAAAACAGCAAAAAGCAAAATGTGAAAGCCTGCTGGAAGAGTTCAGTCTTACGCATGTACGTAAGAATCTAGGACAAGTGCTTTCCGGTGGTGAACGGAGAAGAACGGAAATTGCACGGGTTCTGGCCGTTGATCCAAAATTCATCCTCCTTGATGAGCCATTCGCCGGCGTAGACCCTATCGCTGTTGAGGAGATTCAAACGATCGTGGCCCAGCTTAAAAATAAAAATATTGGAATTTTAATTACCGACCACAATGTGAACGAAACCTTATCAATCACGGACCGAGCCTACCTGATGTTTGAAGGGAAGCTGCTCAAGGCCGGAGCCGCTGAAGAACTTGCTGCTGATGAGCAAGTCAGAAAAGTCTACTTGGGGAAACATTTTGAACTAAAACGTAAGATTTAGCGATTACATGGAAATTTTCAATTCCATCTTATCTTGGGTTATGAAAAAGCGGATACATCAGATTGAGCTTTTCATAAAATACCCGATTGAGGTACAGAATGAACTTCTTGAGGGACTCATAAAAAAGGCGGTAAAGACTAAGTATGGGAAAAAATTGGGGTTCCACTCAATAGAAAATTATGAGCACTTCAAATCCCGTGTTCCGGTCGTCTCCTATGAGGAGTTGTATCCTTACATTGAAAGATTAATGAAAGGCGAGCAGAATCTCCTCTGGCCAAGCGAGATCAGATGGTTTGCTAAATCCTCCGGCACAACTAATGCCAGGAGCAAATTCATACCTGTTTCAAATGAAGCCTTAGAAGATTGTCATTACAAGGGAGGGAAAGATTTGCTCTCCATATATCTCAATAACTATCCTAATGCCAGAATGTTCTCCGGTAAAGGGCTGGTCATCGGGGGCAGTCGTCAGATCAATCAGTTCGATGAAAATGCTAAATCTTACTATGGCGATGTTTCTGCCGTATTATTGAAAAATCTCCCCTGGTGGGCACAAATGGTAAGAACCCCAAGCCTTGATATCGCACTCATGGATGAGTGGGAAGAGAAGATCGACAGGATGGTGGAGATTACTTCCGATGAAAATGTGACTAACATCTCAGGGGCACCAACCTGGATGATTGTACTTTTGGAAAAGATTCTTAAACTCAAAGACGCAAAAAACATTCTGGATGTATGGCCAAATTTGGAGGTTTTTTTTCATGGAGCCGTTTCTTTCTCTCCCTACAAAGAGTTGTTTAAAAAACTGATTCCCTCCTCTGAAATGAAATACATGGAAACCTACAATGCTTCTGAGGGCTTTTTCGGCATACAAGATCAAACCAATAGTTCAGAAATGCTTTTAATGCTTGATTATGGAATTTTTTATGAATTTATTCCATTTGAAGAAATGGAGAAAAACCATCCAAAAACGCTGACACTTGATGAGGTAGAAGTGGGTAAAAACTACGCCATGCTTATCACCACTAATGCAGGACTTTGGCGTTACATGATTGGAGATACCGTTACCTTCACCGGTAAAAGTCCATACAGGATAAAAATATCGGGCAGAACGAAACACTTCATTAATGCCTTTGGTGAAGAGCTGATCATAGAAAATGCTGAAGCCGCAATCACGGAGGCCTGCAAAAAGACGGAAGCAGTAATTGATAATTTTACCGCAGGTCCAAAATACTTTGAAGAAGGAAATAAGGGAAGCCATGAATGGGTGATTGAATTTTTAAAAGTCCCGGAAAATTTAGGACGCTTTACCAAGCTGCTTGATGAGAAGCTGCGAGAAGTAAACTCCGATTACGATGCAAAAAGATATAAAGACATCGCGCTTGTTGAGCCGATAGTTCACGTTGTTCCTGAAAATACATTCTATTGTTGGATGAAGTCAAAAAATAAACTCGGCGGGCAGCATAAAGTGCCTCGTCTGTCTAATACTAGGGAATATTTGAATGAGTTGCTTAGTTTTAAGTCTGCGATTTGAATATCTATGGATTTCAGGTAAAATAATGAATGGAAAATAAGAGTAACAACATCGGCCTGTTCGGAAACATAAAAACCGATTTATCTGCCTCATTGGTAGTTTTTCTCGTTGCAGTCCCCTTGTGTTTGGGGATTGCGCTGGCATCGGGTGCCCCCCTCTTTGCGGGTATTATATCAGGGATTGTAGGAGGAGTTGTTGTAGGGATGATTAGCGGGTCTCAGGTCGGGGTCAGCGGGCCGGCAGCGGGCCTTACTGTCATTGTCTTAGGGGCTATTCAGGACGCAGAAACCTATGCTGTCTTCCTGGCAGCCGTGGTAGTCAGTGGTATCATTCAGGTGGTGCTAGGCTTGGTGAGAGCCGGTATTATTGGGTACTATTTTCCAAATTCCGTGATCAAGGGGATGCTTTCTGCAATTGGCATCATTATTATCCTTAAACAGATCCCTCATGCTTTTGGCTATGATGCAGACCCCGAGGGTGACTTGGAATTTTTTCAGCCTGACGGAGAAAACACATTCACCGAATTAATTACAATGCTCGACTTTGTAAGTGCGGGTGCATTGATCATTTTTCTCATTTCGATGTCAATTTTGATTTTATGGGAGCAGAAGTTCATCAAAAAAATTAAACTCTTTCAGATTATTCAGGGGCCTCTCGTTGCCGTAATTACCGCAATACTGGTAAATCTTGCCTTTACAGGCTCATCGCTTTATGTCAGTGAAGAGCACATGGTAAGCCTTCCCATAGCAGAGACCTTGAGCGGCTTTTTTGGGCAATTCATGCTATTTGATGTTTCAGCAATTTTTAGAAAAGATGTGTTGATAGCAGGAGCTACAATCGCAGTAGTTGGTTCGTTGGAAACACTGCTTTGCGTTGAAGCTACGGATAAATTAGACCCGCTGAAAAGAATAACCCCTACGAATCGGGAATTAATTGCGCAAGGCATAGGAAATACCGTATCCGGAGTGATTGGCGGACTGCCGGTGACGCAGGTAATTGTAAGAAGTTCGGCCAATATTCAGTCCGGAGGCAGGACAAAACTCTCCGCCATAGCACACGGAATACTTCTTTTAGTTTGTGCCATCTTCATCCCTGATATTCTCAACCTCATTCCGCTTTCATGCTTGGCTGCCATCTTAATCGTGGTGGGATATAAGTTAGCTAAGCCATCTATCTTCAGACAGATGATCAACTCGGGGAAAGACGTTTACATCCCATTCCTGGTCACGATCATCGGTATCATCTTTACCGACTTACTTATCGGCATTGTGCTGGGACTTGCGGTTGGCATCTTTCAGGTTCTTTACAATAATTTTAAAAAACCATACCAGGCCAGGATTCTGGAAAATGATGGAGACCACAAGCTCCATTTAGAGCTGTCGGAAAATCTTACTTTTTTAAGCAAAGCAAATATGATTGAGACTATCTCTCACATCCCTAATGATGCAAATGTTATTATTGATGCTTCAAGGTCTCACTTTATTCATCCGGATATTTTAGAAATCATCGAAGACTTCAAAGAGAATGCAAAATACAGAAACATCACCTTAGAGATTGTGGGCTTTGAGCAGGTAAAAACTTCCAATCAGGTCGAAGAACTGAAAAAGATGGCAAAAGAAATCAATTAAGTTTCAGTGGTACTCCATTACGTTTTCCCCACGTATCGCTCCCATTTTTGAAGAACTTGCTGAAAATCATCAGGAAGTCTTGAGTCGGCAAATATTCGCTCTTTTGTTATTGGATGTTCAAATCCCAACGTCTTTGCGTGCAATGCTTGCCTTGGCATCACTTTAAAGCAATTTTGAACAAACTGTCTGTATTTAGTGAAAATGGTGCCTTTTAAAATTTCGTTCCCTCCATACGTCTCATCGCTAAACAATGGATGCCCCAGATACTTCATGTGCGCCCTAATCTGGTGTGTCCTTCCGGTTTCTAAATTGCATTTAACTAAAGATACATATCTTAAATCTTGCACAATCTCGTAGTGAGTGATCGCACGTCGTCCAAAATTTCCTTCCGGAAAGGCAGCGGTTACTCTTCGGTCCTTCAGGCTTCTTCCAAGGTTTACGTCGATAGTGCCTTTACCTTCTCCCGGAACGCCCCAGACCAATGCAAGGTAAGTGCGTTCAATGGTGTGATCAAAAAACTGTTTAGCAAGTCCACTCATCGCCGGTTGAGTTTTAGCAAGTACTAAAAGCCCGGAGGTATGCTTATCTATCCTGTGTACCAGGCCCGGCCTGCCGTCATGGCCTTCCATCTCAGGTAAATTCCGAAAATGATATGCCAGCGCATTTACCAATGTGCCTGACCAATTTTGATGGGCCGGATGTACGACCATTCCCGCCGGTTTATTAACAATGAGCAAGTGTTCATCTTCCATAATGATATGAAGAGGAATGTTCTCAGGCTGTATTTCTGTATCTCTTTGCGGCTGAGGGAAAGCAACAATGACCTCATCCCCCGGATGTGCTTTATAATTTGGCTTTACATGACCTCCATTAACAGTTACAAAGCCGTCCTTGATACCATTTTGAATCTTTGTTCTTGTAACGTTGGGCAAACGATCCATGAGAAATTTGTCAATTCTCAGCAAGTCTTGGCCTGCATCTACTTTTATCCGATAATGTTCATACAACTCATTTTCCAATTCCCGACCTTCAGCCATGGAAGTAAATTTAATTTGAGATCGTTGTACAAAGGTTCAATTATCTTACTGAGTTTCGGCAGCGACACAGTGAGAACAGATTTCATTCCGCTCTTCTTCAGCAGTGAACCTGTCAGAATGAAATAATTTTATGCCTTCGCACCTTTAAGCGTGTAGTACTAATAGCATATTCTACTTCCTCACAACCTTCAACAAACGCCCGTCCGGCAACTGCACGAGGTACAGCCCACTTTTTAGGGAAGTGACGTTTGTCTTTGTGACGGATCGTTGGTAACGGTGACAGTGATGGTCTGCATAGCATTGTTGGTGCCGTCACTTACTGCCACGATCACTTCATAATCATCATCACCGTCTGCGCTGGCACCTTCAAAATCCGGTGCTGTTTTGAACGTTAAATCTCCATTGTTTTGATTTATTCTGAACCGGACACCGTCGGCCCCTCCGCTGAGGGCATAAGTGAGGGTTGTGCCTGTGTCAGGATCGGTGGCTGAGACGGTCAGTACCACATCGGTGGTATTCTCGACTACGCTTGCTGTGGTATCGTCGTCGTTGATGGTCAGTGTGTGGATGTTGGTGGTGCCGACCTTGTAGCCGAAGCCATCGCTTAATTAAACTATTTGTGTATGTATTTGAGATTTAATAAAATGTAACTATAAAACAATGGTACAAAGGGAGGACAGAAAAACGAGGTTAAGTATTCTTAGTAGCTGTTATTGTAATTACTTATCTATCCGGGATAAATTTAGTAATACTTTAACCGGGCTTTTATGCCTTTTTTACATTCTTGATTCTAATTTCATGTAAGATTCTCCAAAAAGCATTTCGCATCTCGAGGCATTTTCTTTGTCTCCGTTTGCTTTGTAAGCCCTGGCTATCTCATTTAAAACGACTGATTTTCTTTGCATTTCATAGCCGTCTGACTTCCCATCAGATAGATACACCTCCAGCCCCCGCTGCCCATTCAGACACATTTTTCAGCTATATGCTTCGCTAATTCTACCTCCTCAACCGTGCCTAAGTCGGTTGAAATACCTATTTTATAAGAAGTAATCTCCGGAAAC
>JAPPDO010000143.1 GCA_028821635.1 Ekhidna sp. | reverse complement strand
CGTCCACCACGACTATTACGTGGACCTACACCGATGCTATGGGCAACACGTCCACGCAAACGCAGGCGGTGATCTGCCCTCTTGGTGCGGCAGATGATGCAGCGGAAGTTGTCATCTTCCCCAATCCTTCGGGCCGCTACCTGGAGGTGCGATCTTCGATCGGAGGTACATTCCAAATATTAAGCCTCAGCGGGAAGCTGCTTTTAGAAGGCACCACGAACACAAGGACAGACATCACCTCCCTGCGAAGCGGCCTCTATTTGGTGCAACTGCCGGACGGGCGTTTGTTGAAGTTTGTCAGGGAGTAGGGGGATCTAATATGTTTTAAAGCTTTTCTCCAAACTGATTTTCTTAAAGAAGCATCAAAAAAACCGCCTCACTCAGAGAAATGAGACGGCTTTATAAAATTCAATTTCAAATTATACTATAAACAGATTAACGTTTAGTCTGATCGATGGCGATGCCATAAATAAACTCATCATCATCGGTAGTTAAGAAATACTCAACCTCTCCGGTTCCGTCTATCTTCCACCGCTTGATGCCATTGCTTGCCTGAAGCGGTTCTGAGGCATCCCTAGCAGCAGCAAGCGGCGCAATATAACTCCAATAGACATAGCCACCCTCTGCATCAACGGCAATTTGTGAAGTCACGAGGTTAGCAATAAAATCGCCTTGCGGATGGTCAGGAGAAAGATCAATCGTCTCCACATTAGAGCCGTCCAAGTTGCTTCTGTAAACCCCCGCACCGGTAGTGTTACCCGCACCTCCTTCACTTGTGTAGTTCACTGCGAAATAGAGTTTATTGTTCGCTTCATCTATCGCAAAGGCACGAGGAGCATGATCCGGGGTGTTGCCTTGCCCAAATAAGGCACCAAGTGCAGGTGCAGCTTCAGTATTATCATTTGCTAAGGGATCAGTTTTAATGTCACTTTCCACAAATCTCCAGATACCCCTTCTTGCATTAGTAGCCCTAAACAGCGACCACCAGAGCTCTTCCACGTTGTTATTATTCCTTACTTGGAAGGCTCCACACAGTGAATTGAACTCTCCATTTTTAGTTTCGCCGTAGTGAGCTATTTGCACCTTACGAGCCAGTGTTTGCATATTTGACAACTCAAGCGTGTTAATTGCAAGATCGGTGGTGCTTAAAGACACTCGGTAAACACCTCTCCGCTTATCTATCCAGTAAATATGGGTGCTTGTTACGTCTCCGTAGAACGGGTCTCTGTTATGTCCCTCGTCTTCGGAACCGCTACTCACTCCTTCCGCAGTTGAGCGAGGAACCGAGAAGGTAACGTGGGTCGTTACGTCCGCCGCGTTGGTCAGGCTAAAACTCTTGATCTCACCATCTCCGTCTACTGCACCCATCGTAGGATCTCCGGGTGTGCCTCCGAAAAGCCCGGTACCGGCCCCTGCATCAAAGATGTACACCCTGTCATTGGCTATTCTCAGTGCATACGGATGTGCTTTCACGGATACATTGGTATTTACTGCTTCAGATTCAAGCTTGGTAGTTAATTTTCTGGAAAATACATTTCCACTTCCTGAGGCCTCTGCCGGAAAAACAGCCCCCCGTGCTTCTGCACCCGGATTATATTCAGACTCCACTACCGTGTAGTACAATGTCTTCGCCAGCTCGGCCTTGACATCGATCTTTGTGCTGCCCTCAAAATCTGCACCGTCTATTGTGATGGTCACTGCCACCGTTTTTTCACCGGCGGTGCTGTAGATCACTTTGGGTTCTGCTGAGCTTGTGCTCGTACCGTCCACATATTCCGAATCGTCACCGGGAGACCACGCATAGGTCACGGCTTTTTTGTCCGGATTATAGATAGCGGCAGCTAACGTTACGATGTCTCCTGCCACAAATGCGTCCGGTTGTGCGGTGATCTTGGGCGTTCGTTTTGCCACTGTCACCGTTTTCATGATCTCATTGGCACCGTCGTTTATGGTCAATTTCACTTCTTTAGCCCCGGCTGTTTTGTAAACATAGTTAGGGTTTTGCTCTGTCGAAGTTCCACTATCTCCAAAATCCCAAGCCCATTTGGTTGCTCCCCGGGATTTGTCTGTAAACGTCACGGTATCTCCTTCTGCCGGTTCTGCCGGTTCAAAGCTGAATTCAGCAACCGCCTCCGGGGCCTTCGGGCCGTCGTCATCATCGCCGCACGAGGCAGCGAACATCAGTATCGCAAGCATCCCCGCTAACGGAATGCTGCCTCCCTGAAGTATCTTTATTGAAAAGACACTTCGGAGTGAATTAATTAGGTTATTTACCATTTTCATCAATTTATTAGTTTAGTAATACTATTAACACAAAATTTAACACAAGGATAATAAGGATTCAAAAATAATGATTATAAATATATTATCCTATTTCATTCATGTTGCAAATATTGTTCTTTAGACAGTGTGGCGAGCGATAAGGTTGTAATCTCTTATCACAATTTTTTAAAAACAGATTTTGCCACGCTTTATGCTTTATAATAGATGCTCTTTTCTTTAATTTTTTGCTTGGTATTGTGTTGGACGAAGAATTTACTTCCGAGGTGCCATTTTAGCTGTGCCCATCTTCCAAATGTTTAATCCGGTCTTCCAGTGCTGCCACTTTGGATTCCAGTCGGGCATAATCAACAATTTTAACCAGTGCCTCAGTGGTCAGGCGCAGGTCCCGTATCTCATGATTGACCTGATCAAATTTTTTATCCATCTCATCAAGTCTCTCCTCAACTTTATCTAGTCTCTCCTCGACCTTATCAAGCCTCTCCTCAATCTTATCAAGCCTCTCCTCAATCTTATCAAGCCTCTCCTCAATCTTATCAAGTCTTTTATCGATTCCATCGAATCGTTTTTTTATGACTTGGTTGTAAAAGTCACTAAATGTGTCCGTTATGGCAACTTTAACCAGTTCCAGTTCTTTTTCGTCCATTTTCTTATTTTTTATTATGAGCCTGATTTTTCAAAGGAAAAGTTATCCTCAAGAATATCTTATGCGTAAATATAATTATATTTTTTCATTTAGGGTCATGACCCATTAAAAAATACGAGTCTCACCTTACGGAGATGTTACTTTCTTTCATTTCCCCTCTTAGTATTGTGTTGCATAAGGTTTTACGTCCTAAGTTCCATCTTAGTTGCGTTCATCTTCCAAATGCTTTATTCGGTTTTCAAGTGCTGCCACTTTGGATTCCAGTCGGGCATAATCAACAATTTTAACCAGTGCCTCAGTTGTCAGGCGCAGCTCCCGTATCTCATGATTGACCTGATCAAACCTTTCATTGACCACCTCAAATTTTTCATTGACCACCTCAAATTTTTCATTGACCACCTCAAATTTTTCATTGACCTCTTCAAACTTCTTATCAATTTCATTAAAACGTTTTTTTATGACTTGATTGTAAAAGTCACTGAATGTGTCCGTTATGGCCACTTTAACCAGTTCTAGTTCTTTTTCGTCCATTTTCTTATTTTTTATTCATTAAAAAACAGTGAAGAATATTCTTGATTCATTTGGCGTTGCGGAGCCATTGGTTACCCGATAGGCCAGCGTGATCGTGTATTTCTGCGCTATTTCGTAGGTGTCGGCAGCTAACTTTTCCAAACCGATGCCTTTAAGTTCATTTCGCAGTTGTTCCTCCCCCGCTGTGGTAAGCAGCCCATCTTCTCCATACAGTGCCTTAAACTGTTCATCAGATAACGTGCCTTTCGTTGAGACCACATTTTTTAACTGGTTTTCACTGAGTTTTTCTATGCAAAAATCATAGAAAAGACTCTCAAAATTCTCCGGAATACGGCTTGAAAAATTGTCAAATGACAACGTTTCAGCATCTTCTGAGACTTCATCGTAGGCTATATCCACATCATATTTTATCTCTCGGAGGTAGATTTTCTCTTTTGGCTCCCAGTCGGCAAAGCTGAAATTTTCTTCCCTCACTTCTCTCCAATCGATCGTAATCTCCGCTGTGCGCTCTGAGAAGGTGCTTCCTTCAATTTTAACTTCGTATCTTGTGTTCAGGCTCACCTGCTCCCATAGCCCGAGATAATCAAACGTATCATCTGCAGACCAGAAGCGTACCTCTCGGGTGACCGTCGTTCCTGCTTCTGCTGCATTAGCACCCTGACTTAGCCTTACCTCTGCCACCTGGCCGCCCATAGTCAGGCCGATTTCGTCAAAAATATTATTCTCCTCGCGGCAGGACATAAACGCTATGAAAGCTATCCATATTGCGCTGCGTATCCGTCTTTCTCTCATTATTCTTTTCCGGTTCATTTTACACTTCATTTAATTTCTCTCAGCCCACCAGAGCGGCACTTTAAGCCAGTCAGGGTTTTGAAAAGCACCCAAGCGTTCCAGTTCTCCCCTGTTGTAAATTTCTTCCGTCTGATTATCATAAATGATTCGCTGAATCCACTCCGAATCATCATCGGGAGACCAAAATTCGGCCAAGTTAGCGGGACGTTCCAGCCCCACATAAATACGGGGATCGTACTGATGCCTGCGCATGTCTACCCACGACTCCGGCTGTAAATACAGGGCAAGCCATTTTTGTATCATAATATCAGATAGTTCCAATGCTCCACTATTTTGTGCAATCAGCGGACTGTCTGATAAAAAGGTGTTCACATCAGCATCATCCACCCCAAGACGTTCTGTGTGAGCCCTGATACCTGCTATGTAGTCGTTATAGGCATTGGCAGCATTCCCTGACTGGAAGTAGGCTTCTGCCCGCATAAAGTACAACTCTTCGGTCGTGAGGTAAACGATTGGTGAATTATTAGAGGTGTAATAAGTGTCGTACAGATTCGGATATGACGATTCCATAATGGACGGATCTCTTCCTTCAGAAGGTCTGACGGATAAATACCGGTTATTCTCATTAGCACTCATCAGGAAGGGTGTGCGCGGGTCATCTACAACATGATTAACGGGATCATAGCCCAGCACCGTTTCAAGTAAAAACTGCGTTGGTGCACTGGTATTTAGCTCATTCTGTTCATACTCAAAAGTGAAGCGGGTGCGGGCCGGCCCCCATCCGTTAATGGATAATGTCATACTTTCATCATTGGCATACGTGTAAACCGGGTCTTTCCATGTTTGAAACGCCAAATTGACTTCATCAATAACCGCCTGGTAATTTTGGTTGATATTGGGTGTAAGGTGAAGCAGGATGCGTGCTTTTTCTGCGTGTGCCAGCCCTAACCAGGCCGTAAGGTCACCTCCATACAGCCGGTCTTCTTTCAGCGTCATTGGACGGTCTCCGGGGTCAGGTACCTCACTCAACATCCTAATTGCCAAGTCTATTTCTTTTAATATACCGTCGTAGATGACTTCCTGCTCATCATAAGGGGGTGATGGGTTCCCTTTCAGGGCTTCTCTGTAAGGTATCTGCCCTAATATATCTGTGGTGGACTGGGTAGTAAAAACCATCATAATGTGTCCAACGGCCTCATAATTTCCGGAACCCTCCTTACGACCGGTTTCAATCAAGTGGTTTGCATTGACCGCAACATCGTGAAAATGCCTTCTAAAAGTGCCTTCCCTGAAAGCTGTGCGATAATCCCACCGATCTCTGACTGAACTAAAGCCTGAAAGCGTAGCTACATGCTGTGTAAAATACGCTGAGGTTTCTGCATCGGAATACACATTGTTTGCATAAAAACTAAGGATCGGTGGCAGCAGGAAGTTGGGCGGGGCGGTATTGACTGCATCCGTATTTTCATTCACATCCAGAAAATCATCACAAGAGGCAAACAGCACCAGAAGGAGGCAATATTTTGGAAGTATAATTAGGTATCTCATCATCTTTTACTTTAAAAAGTCATATTAAGTCCAAAAGTAATTCCCTGCGTATTCGGGACACTAAAGTAATCCAATCCCACTGTTGCTGCCCCCGTGGATGCGGGTCCGTCAAAGTCTCGCTCCGGATCGCCGCCTGAATAGCGGGTGAAGAGCAGCGGGTTGCGCACCGTTGCCGACAGCGAAAGGCTTTGAAGGCTTAACTTTTCTGCCAGTCTTCGGGGCCTATAAGTCAGTGCGACATACCTGAGTCTTATAAAAGAGCCATCTTCTACAAAGTTTTCCCCGACGAGGGTATGCCTGCTTCTCCAATAATTCTCATCCAGTATGACTACCCTGTCGCTTGGGGCGAATCCATCGGGTGTTTCAATCACCCCGTTAAATTGATACTGCCGATTCCTCCACTTTTCCAATAGCACATGCGTACCTTGCTCAAATTGGTTTGCGGCAGCAGCATTGATAAGGTCTCCGCCTTTACGAATGTCTACCAAGAAAGAGAGGGTAAAGTCCTTAATATCAATGGTATTAGTAATACCCAGCAGCCAGTCCGGTTCCCGATTACCGAGGAAAACACGTTCTGAGGATATCTCCCTGTTTCCGTCATCATCCAGTATGTAATTGCCGTCTTCATCAAAAACATAGGTCCCTGATCTTGGAAAACCATCTTCATCCAGTACCAGCTCGCCTTTTCTGGTTCGCAGGTATTGAGAGCCTGAGATTGCAAAAAGCGGCTTATCTAATACGGCAAAAGGAATAGCAGAGGGGATCACCTGCCCATTGGTAACAGGGATCTGCGCCGTGAATTCCGGCAGTGCCGCAACTCTACTTGTATTTTTGGAAAATGCCAGACCGGTACTCCATTTGAATCCGGAATTATTAATCACCTTCTGATCAAATATAACTTCCCATCCTTTATTTACCACATCGCCGGCATTGATCGTCTGGATGATAAATCCCGATGCCGGTGAAAGTCTTGGCCTGATAATTTGATCTTCTGTAGTTATTTCATATCGGTTAATGTCAATACCGAGATTGCCTTTAAAAAACTTGAGTTCCAGCCCGATCTCTTTTGCGATAAAAAATTCAGGAAGCAGGTTAGGATTCCCTACAATGGCCGCATAATTAAACCCACCACCCTGACCTTGAAAGGTTTCAAGCTCAGGGTTGCCCGTCACCTCGGCCGCAACGTCCTGTGCCGATTCTGCATAGCTGGCCCTAAACTTTCCATACGATAGCACATCCGTAAACGATCCGCTCGGAAGTACCTCGGTAAACACAAATCCTAAATTAACTGACGGATAAAAGAAGGGATTATTTCGGATCAGGGTAGAACTCCAATCCTGTCGGCCCGTCACCCCGACGGATGCAATTCCTTTATAATCCAGCCTGATGTCAGAGTAAATTCCAACAACCCTTCGAGTTGCGTTGTTTTGAGTGACATTAGTGCCGGAAGGACTGAAGTTATTAATACTGACGAAATTATCCAGTTCAAATGAAACCCCCCTGAAGGTTGTCTGTCGTACATCCAACGTACTCACGTCATTTCCTAAGAGTGCATATAGGTTCCAATCGCCAAAACTTTCGGAGTAGGTCAGGTTTAGTGTAGAAGTCAATCGGTTCAGCGCACGCTCTGATTCCGTGATTCTCCCGTCGGAGTCACCGGGAGTATCCTGCACGATGGGGCTTCGGAAGTACAAATCACGGAAATCCCCTCCAAATCGGTAGGTGGCTTTTAGGTTTTTCAAAATATCCCATTCCACAAATACCTGACTGATTATCCGCTCTGTTTCGTAGCGAGGCATATTGTTATTTACACGCCAAAAGGGATTTTGAAGATTCAGTTCTGCTTGTCCCGGGTAACTGGGCCGGGTGATGTCATCGTCTGTAGGCCAGGTAAATAAACGCCTCAGACTTCCAACCTGACGGTTGCCGGCACCTCCGCCCCCTAATCCCCCTCTCAGACGTTCATTGTCTGTGATGATTAAATTACTGTTAAAAGAAACTTTCAGGTTGCTCAATAATTTTGTTGAGGCTTTGAACAGTGCATTGAAACGATTAAAAGATTCTTTCGGCACAATACCGGTTTGGTGGTTGTTGGAAAGTGATACATAGAAAGTAGACTGCTCATTCCCTCCGGAGATGCCCAGATCATACTTTTGCTGTACACCGGTTTGGAAAAATGCTTCAATATTATCATAGATCGTATCCCCGGGTATGTAGGCAGGACCCCAGCTTGCAAATGAGGATTCCTGAAGAGGCACCCTCCCGTAAGTGGTTTGTACTTCGCGGGGAGCGAGTGGGCGGTCAAAAGCTACAGTAGAACTCAAACGCACCTGCACCTTACCTGATTCTCCGGATCGGGTGGTGATAATAACTGCACCATTCCCGCCGCCAATGCCATAAAGTGCGGCGGCACTTGGCCCCTTTAGGACAGTAACAGACGCTATATCGTTGGGATTGAGGTCCTGAACTGCATTACCGCTTCCTAACGATGAGGAATTGTTCATGATAATGCCGTCAATAATAAAAAGCGGTTGATTATCTCTTGATATAGAGGATCCTCCTCTCACCACAATAGTGGATGCTGCTCCGGGAGATCCGCTGTTGGGAGAAACCTGTACCCCTGCCACTTTTCCTTGCAGGCTGTTCACGAGGTTTTGCTGTTGCGTTTCAACCAAATCATCTCCATTAACTGCCTGAACAGTATAATTCAATGTTCGCTTTTCCTGCGCTATACCAAATGCCGTGACAACGACCTCTTCTAAAAGTTTAGCATCTGACAAAAGAGCCACGTTTATTGTCGTTCTCTCACCTACTGTAATTTCCCGAGTGGAATATCCAACATAGGAGATCACCAGAATATCTTCGGCAACTGCCGACAGAGAAAAAGAACCATTGATATCACTAATCGTGCCATCAGTAGACCCCTTGATTTGTATGGTAACACCCGGCAATCCATCTCCCGTCTCTTCGTCAGAAATGGTGCCTGAAACTGTCCTCTGTGCATTGGTTATACATACCAGTGAAAAAGAGAGGAGACTAAATATAAAGTACCTGTACATTTTTAATATGATCGGACGTATTAATTGTAAAACAAATGTATTACCAAATCCTTTCCAAAACTAAGAAATTAAAACCGATTTGTAAATGAACGTAATTAGTTTCTACTTATAAAGTACTTTTAAATGAAGATGCAAGGGAGGCGATAATATGTCAAAATTCCAAATGAGAATTGATCCTTTCTGACCTTATCCCAAAACAATTTATAAAGGATGTTACTTATTTATCATAGACAACCGATTAAATAACAGACACAAACAACACTCCATCACGCTTTATAAGCTCGCTTTTCCATCATCCCTCCGTGCCCTTGGCGGCTTCTCCGTGCCCTCTGTGGTTCAATCGTTAGTTAGTTTGCTCAGCGAAGACATGATACAAACAAAAATAAAAATCACAGTAATCATATCAATCAAATAAATCCTGTTCAAGACAAATCACACCCGAAAAAAAAAGTTAAAAAAAAACTTGCAAAAACATTTGCATCTTTAAATTATCGTCTTACCTTTGAGCCATAATTAATATTTAAATAGTTAATCCGATGGAAAAGTTACCGAATCCAAACATTTCGCAGGT
>JAPPDO010000445.1 GCA_028821635.1 Ekhidna sp. | reverse complement strand
CGGTCATTCCGGAAAGGTGTAAAATTCATAAGGATTTTAAAATAAAGAGATTAGAGTATTCATAATTCTGCAAAAATAATCAGACACTATTATAAATTAAGGGACTTACATACATGTTGCCGCAAATCCACTGCGATAAAAATAAGTCTTAAAAAGTTATTGATCTTTTTTGCTTTTGTGGCAATAACACGCTAAATTTGTGTTATGAAAAAAGTAAAAGCATTATCAATCGTTGAGTTATTAAAATTGTTCCCTGACGATGAGACTGCTACCTTGTTCTTTGAGGAGACATTTTGGGGCAAAGCTCCTGTTTGTCCAACTTGTAAAGGCACGGATACCCTTGTCAGAAAGAAAAGAAAAGGACATTTTTGCAGGAAATGCAGAAAAGACTTTACAGTTAAAATAGGTACTATTTTTGAAAAATCGAAAATTAGTTTGAGGTATTGGCTTATTGCTTTTTATCTGGTAATAACAAGTAGAAAAGGAATAAGCAGTTTACAGTTAAGTAAAGAATTAGGTATCACTCAAAAGTCTGCATGGTTTGTTTTACAAAGAATCCGATTAGCTTGCACTATTGAAAACAACCCTATATTGAAAGGTATAATAGAAATAGATGAGACCTACATAGGAGGCAAAGAGCATAATAAGCACGCACATAAAAGGGTAGTTAGGACACAGAGACGAAGTACAAAGACAAAAAGAGCCGTTGTAGGGATGCGATCAAAAGAAGGTAGAGTAAAAGCCTCTCCAATGGAGCATATCAATACCAAACAGTTACAAGCATTTATAAATCAAAATGTAGAAAAAGGCAGTACGTTACAAACAGATGAGGCTGTTTTTTACAAAAGCATTAAAGGCTACGAAAAGCAAACCGTTAATCATTCAATGGGTGAGTTTGTCAATGAGATGGCTACAACCAATGGCATTGAGAGCGTCTGGGCAGTATTAAAGCGTGGCTATTATGGAATCTTTCATCATTTTACAGAAAAACATTTACACCGATACGTTAATGAGTTTACTTTTAGGCTTAATGAAGGTAACGTTTCAATAGATACTATTGATCGTATTAAGCATCTTTGCTTTGCTTCTCAGGGCAAAAGGTTGAAGTATCAAGAGCTTATAAAGTAGGTATACAAACAAGAGCCACTATGCCTATAAGTCGTCAGACGGCACAAAAGAAAGGACAGATAGAATACTCAATTAGAAAAGATATGCCGCCTGTATTTTACGATAAAGTGCAGATTATTACAGTGGATGAATTGTTAGACGGTCATCTTTTCAATACCCCTCCAACTTTAAAAGAAGTAAAATTGTACAGAGCGAAACAAACAAAATTAGAACTGTGAAAATAAACAAAGCCCAAAAGAGACAAGTACAAGCGTTTATCAAAGCCGTTGCGACAGCAAAAGAGGACAAAATATCTGTTTACCCTAAAAAACAACCGAATAAAAAAGAATTGAACGCAAGGTATAAGTACAATCCCAAGACAAAGACCGTAGATGTTATTGTTTCTAAAGACTCAACAACTGATGATAAATAGTTGTTAAGCTTGTCAAAACAATGACTGTTTTGTGGCAACATGTATGTAAGTCCCATAAATAATTTGATTAAGGTATAAAGATAAGGATATTTTCATTAAAGATGCAAACATAGGCACAAATTTTTTATTCTGATAGCCTCACTGTTGAGAAGGTACAGGATAAAGTCTGTTCTTACTCAAAACGAGTCCTAGTGATACGAAACAACTCATTCTACCTATCCAAAAGGAAGGCTTACATCAAACTCAATTTAATAATGCCTTCGCCCTTTCCCAGTAAACATCCATTTCTTCTGTTGTCATCTCGCTTAAATCTTTTCCGTCCTTTCGGGATTGGGACTCCAAGTATCGAAACCGTTTAATGAATTTTTTGTTGGTACGTTCAAGTGCCTCCTCGGGATTGATGCCTGCAAAGCGAGCATAGTTGATCAGCGAAAACAGTAGGTCTCCAAACTCCTCGGCCCGCTTTTCTTTGCCCTTCGCTTCTGTAAATTCATGAAGTTCCTCCAGCACTTTCTCCCAAACCTGATCCCGGTGATTCCAGTCAAAGCCCACAGCCCTCGCCTTTTCCTGAATACGCATCGCTTTCACCAGTGCCGGCAAAGACTTTGGGACACCTCCCAGCACCGACTCGTTGCCCTTTTCTTTGAGCTTGATCTTTTCCCAGTTAGCTTTTACCGCTTCTTCATTGTCAGCATTCACATCTCCATAAATGTGCGGATGCCTTCTGATCAACTTATTGCAAACCTGATTTAAAACATCAGAGAGATCAAACGCTTTTTCTTCACTTCCAATTCGCGCATAAAAAATTATATGAAGCATCAAGTCTCCAAGTTCCTTCTTTATCTCCTCCGGATCATTTTCGATGATGGCATCAGAAAGTTCATAGGTCTCCTCTATGGTTAAATGCCTCAGACTTTCTAATGTCTGTTTTTTATCCCACGGACAGTTTTCCCTCAGTTCATCCATGATAGTGAGGAGTCCGTTGAAAGCCTTTAATTTACTTTCTCTTTTAGGATCGGGTGCAGTTAGTGGTCTCTTCATTGTTAATTATAAATGAATCTTGTGATATAAACAGTTGTTATCTAGGGCACATTTGCAAATTGGCTAATTTTACATAAAATTTTTTAAAATGCAGATAGTACTATTAGGAATCGGAATCTTTGCCTTGTTTTTCGTCGGCTTATCCGTAAGAATTTTATTTCTAAAAAATGGAGAATTTAAAGGTACCTGTGCTTCTCAGAATCCATATCTCAACAAAGATGGTGCTGCATGCGGCTTTTGCGGAGAGACAGTGAAGCCGGGGGAGAATTGTGCCAATACTGATTCTGAAGTGAACAAAGTGTTAGCCAAGTTTTAAGCCGAAATTTGATCTTTTTTTATTTTGATCGGATTGCTATGTTTGCATATTGCTTATAAAAAATTTTGTTTTGACATTAATAAAATCAACTTCAGGTCTTCGAGGAACCATCGGAGGCAACGCAGGAGAGAACCTGACTCCCATTGATGTAGTAAAATTTGTAGCAGGATATGGTGCCTGGATTCGGGAACATCACAAATCAGCAAAAAAAGTAGTAATCGGAAGAGATGCTCGTCCGTCAGGTGAAACTTTCGCACGCCTGGTTACAGACACATTGATCAACCTGGGTATTAATGTGGTGGGTCTGGGCCTAAGCACTACACCGACTGTGGCAATGGCCGTTGCTGCTGAAAAAGCACAAGGAGGCATCATCCTCACTGCCAGTCACAATCCGGCAGGGTGGAATGCACTCAAGTTTTTAAATGAGAGGGGAGAATTTATTTCACAAGAGGGGGGCAACAGGGTTTTAGCACTTGCAGATGGAAGCGTTGAGTTTGTTCCTGTTCAGAAATTTGGATCGTATAAAACAAATGACTCATACATACAATATCACATTGACCAGATATTAAAGCATGATTTAGTTGATACAGAAGCTATTAAAAATGCGAACTTCAGGGTTGTTTTAGATGCAGTAAACAGTACAGGCGGGATTTCGATTCTCCCTCTCCTGCAACAGCTTGGTGTTGAGGTGAAGGCACTCTTCTGCGAGCCTAACGGCAGTTTTCCTCACAATCCGGAGCCGCTTCCCGAAAATCTTCAGCAAATAAGTGGCGAATTGAAAAACGGACAGTATGACTTAGGTATCGTCGTAGATCCGGATGTGGACAGGCTGGCACTGGTCATGGAAGATGGTGAGGTATTTGGAGAAGAGTATACACTGGTAGCAGTTGCTGATTATGTCTTGTCACGCAGAAAAGGCAACACTGTATCTAACCTATCCTCAAGTAGGGCACTCAGAGATATTACCGAAAAGTATGGATGTGAGTACAATTCTTCAGCAGTTGGAGAGATACACGTGGTAGCGAAGATGAAGGAGACGAATGCTGTCATAGGAGGTGAAGGGAATGGCGGTGTTATTGTTCCTGAACTTCATTATGGAAGAGATGCGCTCGCCGCAGTAGCTTTATTCTTATCTCACCTGGCAAGGTTTGGAAAAAGTGTCTCCATCCTGCGGGCTACTTATCCTAATTACTTCATCTCGAAAAATAAAATTGAACTTACTCCAGACATTGATGTGGACGGAATTTTAGAGTCCATTAAAGAAAAATATAAAGCGAATCCGATTAACACTATTGACGGTGTGAAGGTTGAGTTTGAAAATGAATGGATGCAACTCAGAAAGTCCAATACAGAACCAATAATTCGTATCTTTACCGAGTCTCAAAGCCAGAATACAGCAGAACATTTAGCGCAAAAGTTGCTTATGGACATAAAAGAGATTATTTCAAATTAACTGAAATATTATGAACGTCTACTTCGATAATGCTGCTACTACCCCGATTGACGAGCAGGTATTTGAAGAAATGAAGCCATTCCTGCTCAATCATTACGGAAACCCCTCCTCCATTCATTCGCATGGTAGGAAAGTAAAGGCTGCTATCGAAAGAGCCAGAAAGAAAGTCGCAGAGCTTCTAAACGCCGCTCCGGCGGAGATTTTCTTCACCTCCGGAGGAACAGAGGCAGACAATACGGCCATTCGGTGCACTGTCAGTGAAAAGAATATTCAACACATCATTACCTCCAGAATTGAGCACCATGCAGTGCTTCACACCGTACAAATATTAGAGAAAAAAGGCATAAAGGTCACTTATGTAAACCTTGATGATGATGGTTTGATAGATTACGACCATTTAGAGGAATCAATCAAAAATAATCCGAATACACTTGTGTCTCTGATGCACGGAAATAATGAGATCGGAAACCTCCTGAGTTTGGAAAAGGTAGGAGATTTCTGCAAAGAATATGAGGCACTTTTCCATTCAGATACCGTTCAGACTATGGCTCATTACGTCCATGATATGAAGAAACTTCAGCTTGATTTCGCCGTCGGGTCTGCACACAAATTTCATGGGCCAAAAGGAGTTGGCTTCTTGTACGTTAGTCACCATAACAAAATACACCCCTTTATCTATGGTGGCTCTCAGGAAAGGAATATGAGAGGCGGCACTGAGAATGTGCATGGAATCGTTGGTCTGGCTAAAGCGATGGAGATTTCTTATTCAGGAATGGACAACCACAGGCAACATATTGAATCTTTAAAAGCCCAAATGATTGAAAAATTAAGAGATAAAGTAGAAGGAGTTAGTTTTAACGGAGTCTCAGATGATCCTGAGAAGAGTTTGTACACCGTTCTCAATGTATGCCTCCCGGCTTCAGACGATAGCGATATGTTGCTGTTTAATCTTGACATTGAGGGCGTTTCGGTGTCCGGGGGGAGTGCGTGCAGCAGTGCTTCAATTGTTGGTTCTCATGTCTTGGAGGAGTTAAATAGAGATCAAAATAGAGGAGCACTCCGATTTTCTTTCAGTAAATACAATACCTTAGAAGAAGTTGACTATGCGGTTGAAAAGCTTGCGAGCTTGTACTAACCTACAAACTGCTCATTAATGAAAGCATTAGGACAAACGCTTACTAAAAAAGATTTAATTCACTTAATCCCAAGACTAATTGTAGTCATTATTATTGGTCAAACACTGCCTTTTAAATACTTAGGAGCTGAAGAAAGCATCTGGATATTTACTCAAATGGGCTGGGAGCCATGGGGTAGATATATGATTGCTATAATCGAAACGGCTGCGATTATCCTGCTCATTAGCTCATGGTATATTATTGGTGCAATTATTACTTTGAGCATCATTAGCGCAGCCAATTTTCTGCATTTTACTAGGTTGGGGTTTAATATTAACGGAGATGGCGGCTTGTTGTTCGGACTTAGTATCGCCGTGATTATATGCTCGTTAGTAATAGTGATCCGCTGGAACAGGGTGAACATCAAGAACTACAAAAAGCATCTCGAATTTTCAAAAACTTCCAACAAAAAGATTGAAACTTAGTCGCTAACCATTTGCTTGAGGCACTCCACCCACTTGTCCTCTCTATTCAGGCTCGGAACTAAGTCCCACCGCTCCCCTCCGGCTTGTATAAACTCCTCCTGATAGGTTTCTCCTACCTCTATGGTAGTTTCCAGGCAATCTGAAACAAAAGCAGGAGAAAGGGCCAATACTTTTTTGACTCCTTTCTCTGCCAGTTCTTTTAAAACATTCTCCGTGTAAGGCTTCACCCACGGGTCTTTCCCAAGCCTTGACTGAAAACATACGGTATATTGTTCTGTCGGAATGTGCAATTTGGCAGCTACAAGTCTAGTTGTTTCAAAACATTGCGCTCGGTAGCAGTAGCGGTTATGTTCATTGAGCGTCTCACAACATCTTCCTAACTGACAGTATTTGCCATACGATGCTTTCCGAATTTGCCTCTCCGGCAGGCCGTGATAGCTGAAAACATAATGGTCATATTGGTTCTTATCCATCAGGACTTTGCTTTGATCTACGATAGTTTCAATGAACAACTCCTCTTCCAAAAATTGAGCAGTAAACTTGATATCGGGGATTACCTGCCAGCCTTTGATAAGCTCCATCACCTTGTCAATGACAGAGCCCGTAGTTGCAGAGGCATATTGAGGAAAGAGAGGAATTACGTGTAGCGTCGCAACTCTATGATCTTTAAATTCTTTCAGAACAGATGCTAATGAAGGACTCTGGTATCGCATTGCAAATTTTACAATGTATTCTTCAGGCAGTTTCTTACGGAGGAGTTCGGTAATATCTTCGGTATAATATTTAAGCGGCGACCCTCTGTCATCAAAAAGCTTACGATACTCTTCGGCAGATTTTGGTGCCCTAAAGGGTGCAATGATCCCATTGACTAAAATCCATCTGAACAGAAACGGAATATCCACAACACGCTTGTCCATGAGAAATTCACGCAGATACTTCCTTACGTCTGAGGTTTTAGTCGAATTCGGAGTTCCGAGATTTACCAGTAAAATGCCTTTTTTTTTCATAAAATATGTGCCTCCCAAATGATGATACCGTAGACCGCAAACCGTACAAATCGAAAAAGGGAGAACCAGAGATATTTTTTCAGCGAATAACGAACGGAGCCTACCAGCATGGCGATTCCTGAAAAAGGAAGCGGCGTTAATGCGGCCACAATGACTAGAAAGCCACCGTAGTTATTCAAATGTTTTTCAAACTTTCCAAATACACGCTTTCTCATCTGCTCATAAAATTGCGTATTTTTCAGATATACTCCTACTCCGAATCCTATGATTCCGGCGACGTAGGAGATCGTAGAAAGTGCAATAATGTTATTAATGTAGGTTGCAAGGACTTCACTTCTCAAAGACCATATCATGAAAAATTCCGGAGGAATAATTCCAAAAATCACTTCGGAAGTAAGGAATATTAAATAAACAACCGTTGGTTGATTATAAACCGGCCCAAGGACACTTTCCAGTGTAAAGTCATAGCTTTTCCTCAGGTATAAGTAACCGGCGACGATTACTGTTAGCCACAGCAGCCCTTTTAAAAGGTTGGCTATCAGGAATCTATTTCTGTCGGGTAAAGGCTTTTGAATTTCTACAGACATCCGAAGGGTACTAAATCGGAGTTACAAAATTATTGCTCTTTAGCTTCTTTTAGCAATTTTTTAGGAGTAGAACTCGCTCTCTTGAAAGAGACTACCCAGCACGGATCATTCAGTTCCGTGTATCTGCTATAAAATTGAGTAAGCATAATTTTTACTGCATAGTTGAGTCGATTCACGGCTTCCATGAAGTAGTCGCAACGATTCATAGGGTGGTAGACAAAAAACTTGACAATGGGGAAAGCACCTATCCTAAAACTTCCTAAAACCTTTTTTACATCTACTTCGTCTTTATCTAAATCGGCAACTGCCTTTCCGGAGCATTTCCCCAAGCCTCTCAGTAGATGTGCATAAATCATGTTTGACTGCCCTCTCTCTTCTTCCAATTTAACCGTAGCCTCATCACAATGAGCCTGAAGAATACGAAGTGAAGGCAGGATCATTCTACCCTCATTAAAAACATCAGGCTGCCAGAGAATCTCACGAAAAGTAAAAATAGAAGGCAGGAGTTCAGTGTCGTAGTTCTCATCTTTTTTCAGCGAAAGCATGGTTTCAGTTGTGATTTGTTCAACCACGGCCTCTCCGGCCTGAAGTGCATAATTCCAATCCTTCTCTTTGGTGTCAGGCAGATTGAGGAAGTTCCATATTTCATTAAGAGCAATCTTCATCGTCTCACTTTTAACCGTTAAAGTAAATAAAATAACGTAAGCTCAATATGAGCTTTCTTTTTAGATGGGCAAAATGAGTTCTTTTTGTTCACTGAAATTCATTCTGTTTTGAACAGTATTTAGCTGATTTTAGAATTAATGAGATGAGGGGGCTACAAACCACCACCTTACCCCAAAAAAATAAAAAAATCTCTCCTTTCATTTGTATTTTTAAAAATATATCAAGTTTTAAATTATTAACTTGGCTATTTAAAATTAATTATAAAAGATAGAAGTTTAAAAGTTATTGGAATAACGGCAGTTTTTTTTAGGTCGGAGTGTTTCCTGTCAAACAGAAGATATTAATAACTTAGATAAAGATTAACCTTCCATTCAAATTGACGTGGATGGCATCTATTCAGTGATTGATACTGATTTTAAAAGTCTATATAAAGAAAATGAATGATAAAGACCTCACTTTTAACGATGCAACAGAAATCAAAAGTTATGTGTCTGGGAACGATACTTCCTTTTTTGTTACAATCTCGGATAGAAAATTTGAAGTTATGCCTGGAATTCAGTTTACCTGGCAATAATTGATTTAAGCTGAGTTTACTGTGCGGGCGTGGAACGCTTGGCCGATGAGCTTGTCGAATCGGCTTTTAGTTCGGCTGGGAAGGTCCGACCCGAAAGGCAGCATTTTCGTAGCTATCGAAAAAGGGAAGAGTGAGCCAACTCCACAGCAAAAGAAAGCAGTTGTAAGCAGAAGCAATAGAGTCAGAGAATATGAGGATCTCTTCAACCACAAACGCTGTACTTATGGCAGCATACTTACCCACATTGGAGGAGTGTTTTCGAAGAAATGTAAATGATAGATAGACGGTGAAAGATTCTTAATATCTTAAAAAAGCATCGCCACAATATAGTGGATTTATAATAAAAAGTGATGCACACAAAAAATGCTAAACTCTCTCTACCTACTCCCTCACAAACTTCAACAAACGCCCGTCCGGCAGTTGCACCAGATACAAGCCGCTTTTCAATGAGAAGATGTCCACCCTTGTGTTGGTGGTGCCTTCCAGCAAGGACTTACCGCTTAAACTCAGTAGTTGGAATGTCCCCTCGACCGAAGATCGCAACTCCAAGTAGCGGCCCGAAGGGTTGGGGAAGATGACTACCTCTTCCGCATCGTTTGCCCCCAATGGAGCCTCCTCCTCCTCATCATTATCATTCACAGTCACGCTCGCCTCACTCGGAGTACCTACCGTGTAGCCATTGCCATTTTCTACAGTTACCGTCACGCTGCCGTTTTCCTCATCGGTGTCGGCGT
>JAPPDO010000188.1 GCA_028821635.1 Ekhidna sp. | reverse complement strand
AAAATGCTGAAGTTCCTAGGGTACGTGAACTGGCAGAATTAGAATAAACCGTCGGATTTGCTGGATGTGGTGTGCCGCAAATCTGACTATGTGCCCAATATTTGCTATATAGTATCAATAAAATTTCATAACAAAATAAATAATTAGGTACTAATGCAACGGTTTTATAGTCTTCAAAAGAATAGTCATATAAGAAAACTCAGGGAGATCATTCAGTGTCCGTAGGGTAAAACTCAGACTCTTGGCTCGTCCGATCAAATTCAATATCCTGAAGAACTAATTAATCATCATTGCGTCCGAGCAAAATCTTAATAAGAGAAGTATCTTTCACAATAACCTTCCATAACTGATAAAAATTGTAAAACTTCACAACCTGTTTTTCTTTTTTCAATTTGTAAATTAGGAGGCAAATGCGTATTTCGGGCTGATATTTGTAACGAAATGAAGAAATACCTTCATCATGTTTTTTATGGGCTTATACTCCAAGTCATCTTCCAGCAATGTGCTAATCCTGCAAGTCCTACAGGTGGCCCAAGAGATACGATCCCTCCGATTTTAATAGAATCACAACCTGTTAGAGGACAGACAAACTTTCAAGACAAAGAACTAAACTTCATTTTTTCGGAGTATGTGTCTGCTGATCAATTACCTCAGAAAGTAATCATTACCCCTAAGGCAAACATTAAATTTAAGGCGATTGGTAGGAAAAACAGACTGACTGTGAAGCTGGAAGGTGAACTTGAAGACTCCACTACATATAATATTAATTTCGCTGACGGAGTCGTAGATGTAACGGAGAAAAATCCGGTAGAAGACTTCTCCATAGCATTTAGCACAGGGAACTTCATTGATTCTATGAAAATCTCCGGTTCTGTGGTGGACCTCTTTAGTCAGGAGGCTGTACCAAAATATACTGTAGGATTATATCCCCACTCCGATACGCTAGATTTTTTAAAAGACAATCCTCTTTATTTCACCATCACCAATGACAGTGGAGAATTTAAACTGGAATATATAAAAGCTGACTATTATAAGATTCTCATCTTTGACGATCAAAATAATAACATCTTGCTAGAGCCCGAAACTGAACAACATGGCTTTCTGAAAGACACCATATACCTAGACTCTGTAAAAAATATTGACGAATCTATTAGTACGCTGTTACAAGACATTAGACCATTCAATTATATTAACAGCAGGTCAATCGGGCCATATATAGAGGTTAAGTACAATAAAGAAATTGATGATTACTCAATTGAACCGGCTATCTATTATTCCAATCTTATCGGTGAGAAAAAAGATGGTATCAGAATATACAAACCCGAGCAAATCCCGCTTAATGATAGCCTGCAACTTATCATCACGTCCAGAGATAGCCTTGAAAATGCTAGCATTGACACAATCAAGAATGTCTTTCAGGATAACTTCAGAAAGCCTACTCCATACTTGACAAATACTCTATCGGCTAATACCATTATTTCAGATACCAACACTATTCACCTTACATTTAATAAACCATCATTTGTCACTGATTCACTGCAAATTTTACTCACTAAAGACAGCACACTTAAAATGCCTCTTTCCTACAATGTCGAGTGGAACACGAACCTAACCCAAGCGAGAATGCAGGCTTTCTTAAATAAAGATTCCGTTATTAGCCAAATCCTGGAGAATATTCCAAAGGATTCAACTAATGAGGAGAAAAATCCAAATGAGGACGAAAACATTAATTTCCAACTTAATATTAATATCTCGTCAGGCTCTTTTTATTCGATTGAAAACGATACCAGCTCAAATCAGTCAGTAAAATACAGAACAACAGAATCCGGAGAATTTGGAACAATTACATTCCAGATAACAACTGAAAAAGAGTATTTTTTTACCCAATTACTTGACGGTCAAGGTGAAGTCAAATATTCCATAACTAACCTTAAAAAGCCTACGTTTCCAAGGGTCGCGCCCGGTGAATATACCATAAGAATTCTGATTGATAATAATAAGGATGGCAAGTGGAGTGCTGGTAATTTACTCAAAAACATTGAGCCCGAAGATATTTATATCCACCCCGAACAGACGACGATTAGAGAAAACTGGATCCAAGAGGTCGAAATATCTCTTTAAATAGTGTTAATAACTTATTAATATCTATTCAAAATCAAGATCGCTTTTTGCTAATCTTTTCATTTCCGTTTTAGCCATCTATTAACTCAGTATTTCTTTTTAATTATTCACAAGTTTCCTGACCTCAAATTTATATTCAATTATTAACCTTGATCATATTTCGCTTTTCCACAGTTCTCTTAACTTGCTCAAAATTAATTCTTTAGATGTGGAATTCTCGTTATTCTAAATTTTATAATAACTACTTATTAACAAACGAATTTTCCTAATTAAATTTTACTTTTTTATCAACAAATCCACAGCCATAATAATAACTTTAATATTTAAACTATAATTTTATCTAATACTATTAGTGTCTCATATTTGTGAATAACATGAAAACATCATCTTCCGCTATATCAATATTATTGCTCAGCCTCTCATTAGTTGCGCAAGACCAAGACAAGATTTTGATAGCAAATGAATATTATCAACAAGGGGCATTAGAAAAAGCAGAAATACTATACGAAGAGCTAGCTCGGAATTCTCAAAATATTCAGTTAATAGCTGCCAACTATTTAAGCCTCTTAAAACGTAACCAACAATTTAAAACCGCAGAGCAGTTCTTGAAAAAATCAATTAATCATTCTTCCGGTAATATGCTATATGTTGCCAATCTTGCAGGTATTTACCGTGCTTCAGGTGACGTTGAAAAGGAAGGAAAGTTTCTAAGTCAGGTTAAAAAAGATTTAAGCAAGAATCCCTTTCAACTGGGTATAATGGCTCAGTACCTCATGAATGAGCGATTATATGAATCGTCAATAGAATTTTTCCATCTATCTAGGAAACTAAGAGGTAATAAAACACTACACGCCTTAGAGTTAGCTTCCATTTACCGAATGAAAAATGATAAGTCGTCAATGATTGAAGAGTATTTAAGTTACGTTTCCAATAGTTCAAATCGACTGAATTATGTTAAAGATTTGCTACAAAATTTTATTCAAGGGAAGGAAGACCTAGACCAACTTGAGGTTAGTTTAATAATGAAGATACAGGAATATCCGAATGATCTCAAATATCCTGAATTACTTCTTTGGTTGGAACTTCAACGCAAAAACTTTTATGGGGCTTTTATTCAGGCGAAAGCTATTGATAAAAGAAAGCAAAAGCCCGGTGATCGAATGATGAATGTAGGAAGAATTGCTCTTGATAATAAAGCCTTTGATGAGGCTGAAGAGATATTTTCATACGTTGCTAGGCAATACCCGGCAGACAGAAATTATTCGTTTGCTAAAAAATACTGGATGGAGGCTCGTAAAAGCAAAATAGAAAGTTCTTACCCGATTGATGAGGCACAGGTTCGTACATTAGCCGGACAGTACCTCTCACTTTATCATGAACTTTACCCCTCTCAGACTGCTTTTGAGATGTTCAGATTAAAGGCATTTTTGCACGCCTTTTATTTGGATGAGGTGGAGGTAGCTTCCGGTATCTTAAATCAACTGGTAGTAGAACAGCGAGTTGGAAAACTGCTGAAATCCCGAATTAAACTTGACCTTGGTGACATTTATCTGCTTAAAGATGAACCTTGGGAAGCTACATTGCTTTATTCTCAGGTTGAAAAAGAAAATCCAAATCACCAACTTGCTTACGATGCCAAGTTACGCAATGCAAGACTCCATTATTTCACAGGAAATTTTGCTTTAGCAAAAGGACATTTAGATATTCTAAAGAAGAATACCACCCGCAACATTTCAAATGATGCAATAGCCCTTGGAATGCTTATCTCAGATAATACGGTACTTGACACTACAGACATGGTGATGCAGGAGTTTGCAGCTATTGAGTTATTGATTTTTCAAAATAAAAAGCTGCAGGCAAGAGCGGAGCTGAAGAAAATGCTTTTGAAATATCCGCATCATTCGATTATAGACGAGGTGTATTTCTCATTATCAAAGTTGGCAATGGATTTAGGAAATGAAACTGAAGCCATAGGTCATTTAGACCAAATCCTTGCGACGTATAAGTATGATATTCTCTCTGATGATGCTGCATTCAAAAAGGCAAAGATTTATGACCATCATTTGAAAGACACAGAGATGGCTAAGCAACTTTATCAGGAATTTCTAATAGAATATCCGGGAAGTATGTATGCGGCAGAGGCCCGTAAAAGATTTAGATTTTTAAGAGGCGATCTAAAAAAAAATCACCACAAAACTTGATATTTGCTTGTTTATCAGTTAATATTGTTATCTATTTGATTTACAAATAAATAGTGAGGAAGTGAGCGAAGAAAGAAAACCCAAAACGTTAAGTTTGCTTCATCTGATGGCTTTATATCCAATTAAAGAAAGTACCATAAAGTGTATTGACACGCAAGACAGACTAAACAGTCTGTTTGGTAATATGACAGGTAAGTCAATTACATGTAAAGAATTAGTTAAATGAAAACTAACCGTTTTTATGTTGGAGATGCTGTTTCTGTTATGGATAGTTTTGTGCCCAACTCTATATCTTTAACTGTAACCAGCCCCCCTTATGAAGATTTAAGAAGATACAATGGATATTCTTTTAATGCCAAATCTATGTTAAAGGCTTTATTTCAGGTTACTCGTCGTGGCGGAGTTTGCGTTTGGATTGTTGGAGATAGAATTAATGGAGGACGTAGTTTAGAAAGTTATCATCATGCTTTTATCGGTAGAGAATGCGGATTTGTGATTCACGATGTAATGATTTATCAAAAGAAAAACACACCTTTTATGCGATCTAATGCTTACACAAACTGTTATGAACTAATGCTTATCTTCTCAAAAGGAAAACCTACTGTTTTTAATCCGATTAAAGTATCAACAAAACGAAATGGATGGGAAACGGCAGTCACGAATAAAGGGCCGGAAGCAATAAATTACAAACGTCCTGTTGAGTTAAAAAAAGAAAAAACAAAAACAAATATATGGGCTTATGCTGTGGGGCTTGGAGGGACAACAAAAGATAAAATTGCATTCCAGCATCCCGCAATTTTTCCTGAAAAATTAGCAGAAGATCATATTTTATCTTGGTCAAATCCGGGTGATCTTGTTCTTGATCCAATGTGCGGTTCAGGAACGACCTGCAAAATGGCTGAAAAAAACAATAGAAAGTGGATAGGTATAGATATTTCCGAAGAATACATAAACATAGCACGTAAACGGATGAATATCATTAAACAAAATGTGGGTTTGTTGTAGATTAGGCTCTGGCTATCAAGAAGAAGAGGGATGTGCCTCGAATAGAAAAAGACATTTTAAACCTAATTCTGTTGGATTACAAAAATCAGTAGACAAACATATTGCTAAAGTCTGGCTAATAGGTAAAGATGAAGTTTGGTTTGTTCCTTTATCTGATATTGAAGAAATTGAGGTGTTAAAAACAGGAGATAAATATGATGAGAAAATTTGTAATAAGTGTCACTGTTTGCTCCCTGTTTCTGATTTTGATCAAAATCAAAATAATTTACACGGAATAGTACGCCGTCCAAGTTGTAAACTCTGTCGAACGGATATTGATAAACGTGCCCCCAAAAGTCGTCAAGCTAAGCAATTTGAAAAAAAAAGACCCAAAGCCGGCACCTTGTTTAAATGTCCAATATGCCAGAGAAGATCGATTGTTGGAGTTACAGCAAAAATTGTAGCAGATCACAATCATCATACTGGAGATATTAGAGATTTTATCTGCGATAGTTGTAACACGGGATTAGGAAAGTTTAGAAATGGAGAAAATTATCTCAAAAATGCGTTACAGTATATTCAAGAAAGTGGTTAATAGTATTTGTAAAACCAAAGAAAATAAACGATGCCAATAAATAAGAAAAAATTAGGCCAAGTAGCCAAAGGATTACTCAAGCTAAAAAGCGTAGAACACAAGCGACCCAAAGAGCCAACCAAGGCAGACCTTAACCGAAAGTTTGTCATGCGTTTAGATAAAAACGGAACACCTTACATGAAAGAAGTGTAGTTTTAATTTGTCAAGTTAAAGCGATAATTTATGTCAAACCCTAATGAATTTCAATGTCTCCCGGCATTCTTGCCTGCAAACCCTGAAGTTGTTTTAACTCTTCTATTTGTTTTACAAGTGGGTTTACTTCTTGACCAAAGACTAATTTGCTAACTCTTGAACTCATCTTCTCAATAAACTCTTCAAAAAATGGTTTTTCCTTGGGATAATAGGAAATGGAGTAATTATCTTCAATACCGGCAGCATCTACTGCTAAATTTATAGCATCATTGAAACCTCCGAGTTGGTCAATCAAGCCATTTTCTAAAGCCTGCTCACCGGACCAAACCCTCCCTCCGGCGTATTGTTTGAGTTGGTCTTGGGTCATGCCTCTTGCATCTGCTGCCTTTTGTGTAAATGTTTCGTACCCTTCATTCACTCCTCTTTGTATGATAGCCCTTTCGCTATCTCTTAGCGGTCTTGTCAATGTGTAAATATCTGAATGTTCTCCGGTTTTCACGACATCATGTGTTATTCCTATTTTGTTCTCCAGAAACTCTCCGAAGTTGAACCACATCCCAAAGATTCCTATTGAGCCGGTTATTGTGTTAGGTTGTGCAATAATAGTGTCGGCAGGCATCGCTATGTAGTATCCTCCGGAGGCTGCTACTGTGGACATTGAGGCAATTATTGGCTTTTTCCCCTTCGTCAGCATCAATTCTCTCCATATTATGTCTGAGGCTGTCATACTTCCTCCTCCCGAGTTGACTCTTAGCACGATTGCTTTCACTTTGTCATTTTCTCTGGCTTTCCTTATTTCTTTAGCGTATGTGTCTCCAATGATACCCTCATCTCCGCCCATTACAATATTTCCTTCTGCGACGATAACAGCTACACGATTTTTTGAGTATTCTTTTTCAGAACTGATTGCCTGGTTATACTTCCTCAGTTTCATCAACTTCAATTTCTTCTTTTCCGAAATCCCCAGCCTCTTCTTCATGACAGACTTTAATTCATCCTTGTACCCTACTTTATGAACTAGTCCATAATCCACTGCATCCTGAGGCAGGCTGACTTTCATTCTGTTTGAAATCTCCTCTAATTCGTCAGAGGATTTCCCTACTATTGAGGAGGTGTTCTTTAGATATTGGTTATAAATATTTGAAAGTAATTCGGTATACTGAAGCCTATTTTCCTTGCTCAAATTTTTTCTTATGTAAGGCTCAACATAGCTTTTGAACTCTCCTACCCTGAAGATCTCCGGCTTAATATCCAGCTTATCAAACATTCCTTTGTAAAAAGTCACGTTAATATCTAAACCATTAAACTCTATTGCACCGGTTGGATTGATAAAAAGACTGTCAGCTACGGAGGCGATGTAATAATCGGATTCACTAATGTATTCTCCATAGGCATAGACAAATTTTCCGGATTCTTTAAAATCAATCAAAGCATCTCGTATTTCCTGAAAGGATGCGTAACCGCCAGTAAGGTACCTCGGTTCAATGTAAATGCCTTTTATACGATCGTCATCTTTTGCCTTATTGATAGCAGAAATGTTATCAAGGAGGCTATGAACTTTAGGTAAGTTGCCAAATGCCTCAAGAAATGGGTCATCAACGGCTTTTTCTTCCATTACACCGCTCATTGGGAAATATAAAACTGTATTATTCTTTATTTGCGGCGCATCTTCTTTAGAGAAGGCGGCCACAATTCCAACAAGGAGGGCGAACCCAATCACATTAAAGATGATTAAGCCAACAATGGTTGCTAGTAGATTTCTTAAAAAAGCCATAGAGTGTTTCTTTAAATTATTTGTTTTTCATTAACCGTACAAAACTAAGTCAGGTTTTCAAATTAAATCTATAGTACATATATGGATGGGATTTTTCTTCTTATGGGAAGCAACATAGGCAACCGCATTGAACATTTGAAAGATGCAGAATCATTACTTGTAAAAAAGGGAATTGCTGCTATCAATAAGTCAGGCATTTACGAGACAAAGCCGTGGGGGAGGGAAGATCAAAATTGGTTTTTGAATATCGTCTTAGAGGTTGAGACTTCATTATTACCGGAGAGGCTTCTTCAGGAGATCCTTAGTGTAGAGACGGAGCTCGGCAGAACAAGAAAAGAAAAATGGGGAGCACGGATTATAGATATTGATATTTTGTATTATCATGACCAAATTATTGAAACTGAGAATCTCACGATTCCTCATCCGGGTATTCCTGACAGAAAATTTACACTGATACCTCTTGTTGAGATATGCCCATTAAAACGACATCCAACGTCAAAGAAAACTCAAGTAAGGCTGCTTGCAGAATGCTCCGATCCACTAGATTGCGTTCTCACTGAATACAAACTTTAGATGAGTGCATTGGAAGGAGTTTTATTAGTGCTGGCAGGGAGTTTTGCCGGCTTTGTCAATTCCATTGCCGGAGGGGGGTCTTTAGTGACTGTTCCTTTACTTATTTTTATGGGACTACCATCGGCTGAAGCTAACGGCAGTAATAGAATTGCCCTCTTCATCCAAAATATCTTTGCGGTGGCAGGCTATCGAAGTAAGGGAATCTATGTCTTTCCTTTTGCTATATGGGCAGCAATCCCCGCTGTGATTGGTGCGATTATTGGGTCTAAGTTAGCTGCGGACATTAGTGATCAACTGTTTAATCGGATCCTTGCCATAGTCATGATTTTAGTCGTGTGCGTGACGATATTCAGGCCAAAAATCACTAAGACGACTAGAAGGTTACTTACTAAATCAAAGATTTTAATAAGTATTCTGGTTTTCTTTTTTTTGGGAATCTACGGCGGCTTCATTCAGGTAGGAATAGGATTTTTAATTATTGCTTCTTTAACGGCTGTTCATGGTTTTGACATGGCTAATACTAATAGTATCAAAGTTTTTGTCATTCTTTGCTATACCCTGGCCGCCGTAATTGTATTTTATTTAGAGGGTAAGATCAGGTGGGAATATGGGCTCACACTTGCTATCGGAAACTCCGTTGGAGGATGGGTGGGCAGTAGGTGGTCAGTCGGGAGAAGTGATCACCTGATAAGAATGATTTTACTTATCATGGTGGTAAGTCTGGCATTCAAACTATGGTTTTTTAATTGAGAAAAGTTGGGAGTAGTGGTCAAACAAAGCTTTTGGGGAACTACGATTGCCTACCTGGGGGTAGCGGTAGGGTACTTGAATACGCTTTACTTTCGGGCAGAGTATTTAACGCTGGAGCAGATTGGTTTATTCACATTGATTACTGCTCATGCTATGATGATTTCTCCTCTCTCTCTGCTTGGCACATCAAGTTCTTACATAAAATTTTTTCCGGTTTTTTCAGATAATAATAAAAATCGCTTTTTCAGTTTCCTTTTTTTAATAACAATCATTGGGAACGGTATCATTTTACTGGCAGGTTATTTTCTGAAAGATGTCATTGCATTAAG
>JAPPDO010000149.1 GCA_028821635.1 Ekhidna sp. | reverse complement strand
AGATTGTGTTTTTTTGGTGGTATATAGAGATCTTGGGTCAAAATATTTTCATGATCACATCTTGCCTTGATTTGTTTAATTCTGCATAAGCTTTTTCAATGGCTTTTAGTGAACTGTTTATTTGCCCAATGTATATGCCAGCCATTTCTTTTTGTTCTTTATTGTTCAACTTAACAATATCAATATTAAAGAAATCTTCATTTAAAAGATTTTTAATTCCTGTGGTTTGATTTTGAATAAATTCCATATAACCTAAATGATATAAGCTTCTCAAATAGGAATAGATATACTCAGCACTCATGATATTTTCATTGATTACGATTTTTTGTAAAAAGTTTGAAAAAACAACCGGTTTATCAGTTGGCAGATTTTTCATGATAGCCACTCTACCTACAGGCTGAGTTGGACTACCGCCTGATTTTTCAATCAGTATTTCATTCTCTTTCAGGTTTAGATTCTTGATTTTATTCTTTAGAATATATCGTAATGCAATGTCTGATAAATCCAGATTAAAATTATTGTCAAAATTTGTATTTCTAAGAACATAGCATAATTGATAATCCTCCGAAATATTTTCATCATTTGGGTCTTTACCCCATTGTCCTGAACCTGAAGAAAGCACACAATCCTGTAATTTGATTTTCTCCGAATCTTTATTGTCAATTTTCGCTTTAATTCGTTTAAATGTAGGAGAATAACCTTTTGGATCAATTCTTTTTCCTTTTAGCTCATCCGACTTTACTGTAAAGATTTTTGTTGCGAACTCTTTATCCACAGAAAGGTTGTCTGGCAAAACTTCAAATCTTTTGTAATGCTCCAATATTCTCTCCAAGTCGTTTATTGGATCATCTTTTCCTGCCGCAGTATATCCAATTCTTTCAGCCACAGCAATAAAGATGGAATAATTGTTTGTCTTTTCGCTTGGTTCCAGTCGTTTTACGAACAACAGTGAAGATTTGACGTTTGCACCGTAATGACTAAAAGCAATTTCAGGTAAAGAAATTACTGCTAATAGTTTAGTCTTTTCTAAAATGTAATCTCTAACATATTGTAGAGAAGAATTTATTGTGATGCTATCAGGCAAAATAACCCCCATTAGCCCTGTACCTTCCTTTAGAAAATCAATACAACGCTCAATGAATAAGATTTCCGTTTTTTGGTTTTTTCGTTTTTTTATTTTACCCCCTAATTCAAATTGTTCAATAAAACCTTCTTCCTTTTCAATAGATTTTACTTTAGCTCCAAACGGTGGGTTTGTTAATATATAATCAAAAGAATTTGGTATAAATTTTTTGTGGTGATTGTTAATTGTAGCAAATTTCTCTAAACTGTCACAGGCAATAACATTTGTATGTCCATCATCATGAATAATCATATTCATTTTACATACTCTTGCAATTTGGTCGTTTATTTCAATACCAAATAAATTGTCTTTTGCAAAATTGTGCCAAATTGTATATGCTTCAAGTGGGTCATAATTTGCTTCTGCATAATTTCTGACATAATCCATTGCGTTTAAAAGAAAACCTCCACTTCCGCAAGCCGGGTCTAGAACTCTATCCGTATGTTCAATTTGAAGCAGTTCAACCATGAACTTGATCACATTTCGAGGGGTAAAAAATTGCCCCATTTTACCTTTGAAAAAGTCTTCCATGAACTTTTCAAAAGCAACCCCTTTTGTATCTAAATCAGTTTTATTTATCGAGATTTCCTGTAGGTGTTCAACTGCTGAGTATACAATTTTAGGTGACAGTTTTATTTCTTCATTGAATACTTCTCCATTTCCTTTTTTTGAAGCCTGGTAAATTGCATCAATTCTTTTAAAAACCTCATCAGGTGTTTCATTTGTTCCAACTTGGAAATCATAATACTTTCCGTTTGGTTTAGTTTTTTCGTCCTTCAGTTTACAAAAAAGTAATTTAGAAACTTCATCAAAAGCTGTTGTAGGTGCTAATTTTCCACCTTGCCAAATTGTATTGTTGCATTTGGAAAGAGTGGAGATCAATTCTTGTCTTGATACACTTTTTAAATCTTTTTTTGCATCTCCTTTAATGAATTTGTACTTTGGTGCTTTACCATATTTTTCGGGAATATCAGCTATTACATTCTTTTCTCTCTCACTTGATTTAAACCCACCAACATCAAATGCTGTTCTTGTATTTCCTGCAACAACGAGAGCAAATTTTACCCTCTTACTATTCGCATTACCAAATACCTGTTCTATCGCTTGTTTGAATTCCGCATCTGAAATTCCGTCTTTTTTAGTTTCTATAACTAAGTAGGGTTTTTTACAATCATCATCTTCATAAATAACAATATCTGCTCTGTCATCTGGAATTCGTCTCTCAACTTTCACCTCAATGTCAATTCGTTTTGCAGGGTACTTGTAGTCTTTTATCAATTCAACAAAACAGGCTGCTCTAACTTTCTCTTCTGGGTTTTTAAAAGAAGTTGAGTATTTTCTTGAACAATAGTAAATTATCTGGCTTTCATTATCTTCAAATGATATTAATTCATTTTTTATCCCATATTTTATATTTCGCCAAATTGTAGGTCTAAAGTCTTCCACTAATTTTCAATTTTAAGATACTATTTAATAATCTACAATTATAAAAATTCTGAGTAGCGTTGGCAATAAAAAACAAATAATACGATAGTACTTTTTCTTTTTTGTAATTGTCTTTTTTTGCTTGAAATCTTTTTTATTAAAACACATTAGCTGACTTCAAAGCAAAAAATAGTCTTGAAAAACATACTTTTGTAAGTCTTTTCTCAATTTTTGACCCTTTTGGTCTGATGGCTTGCATATTTTTTCGTCTTTGTTCTTTAGTCAACTGGTCGGCCATAACGCAATAAACATATCGTGCATGTAGTATTTAGTTCATGTTTTTTTGGCGGTGTCTAAAGATCTTAATTTCAAAATATTTTCGTAATCACATCTTGCCTTGATTTGTTTAATTCTGCGTATGCTTTTTCAATGGCTTTTAGTGAACTGTTTATTTGCCCACGCACCAAGTAAACTATCAAATGAAACCCCTCTTGGGTCCTTCAATTTTTTCCTGTTGCTTGCTTAACCTGTCTGTTTGTTCTTTCTTCATCCTACTTTGTGAATTTTAGATTTTTTGATGCTTTGAATTAATTCCATAGCTTCTTTAACCGTAATATTTTTTTCTATTTCATAGGGTTTTACGTACATATTGCCATGTATTTGGGATAAATGTAAATTGAAGTATTCATAAAGTTTGGAATCTGTATCAACGAGAATTGAGTTTCTGCTCTCCTCAATTGCTACTCGCCCTGTTGTTCCGGAGCCCGCAAAAAAGTCTAATACAATAGACCCGGGATAAGATAATCCACGAATAAATCTTCTTATAATTTCTATTGGCTTTTGGGTTGGATGTCCAACCCGTTCTTTTGAATTTCCGTTTAATCGATTTATTTCCCAAACATTGGTTGGATTTTTCCCCTTTTCAATGTTTTCAGGGTTAAGTCTTTTGTCTCTCTTATAAAGTTCTTTAACTTCCTTATCATACGGCATTCTTACAGCATCTAGGTCAAAGTAGTATTTTTTAGTTTTTGATAGCCAGATGGCTTCTTCGTGCCTATTTGCAAAAAACCTGTGCGCACTCATTCCATTTTTATAATACCAGATAACTAAATTGATAAATCGCAGACTTGTTGAGTGTCTTGTGTAGTGTAGGATTTCCAGCAAATCTCCTTTTTTCAGGTCTTGAAATTGGAAGCCACCAAATATGACACAATTCCCTGTGTCGGAAAGTACTCTGTAAATTTGGTTTAACCAATCTTTTGCCCAATCAAGGTAATTCTCAAAAGTATCCCAGTAATCTAAATCTAAATTATACGGAGGGTCAATTAAAACAAGTTGAATTGATGAGTCAGGTATTTGCTTTAAAACCTCAACGGCATCTTGAACAAATAGTACATGTTTAGTTTTCTCAACATTGACATTTGATAGGTCAATGGAAGCACTGTGTCTTTGCCCATTCTTCTTCTGCTGATTTATTATAAAATGTCCACTATTAAAATGTGATTTGTTTGGCATACTCCTTACTTTACTGCAATGTAAAATAATTATGAGGTATATACGATGCTTCATCCGAAGTATTAAAATCAATACGCCTTCTCAATCATGTCAAATGTTAATGAATCACCAATCCGGATTTATGAAACGTTCTTTAATAAATCCGGAGAAAATATCTAAAAAATCTCATTTATTAACCCTAAAGCAGAGGCTAAATCCTGGCAGCTATAAAAAGACTCAAATCTTTGTAGCCTAAGTTGAATCGCTTTGCGATGTCCAGGTTGGTGAGTGCGCCCTTGTAAGCATAAACGCCTTTTTGCAACCATGGCTTCAGATAGATCATTTCGTCAAAACCTCCCACATCTCCTGCCTCTTGTAGTATTGGCATGAATATGTTTGAGATTGCTAAAGAAGCCGTCCTTGCAACTCTTGAAGCAATGTTTGGGACACAGTAATGTGTTACTCCATGTTTTATAAATACGGGATTGTCATGGCTGGTCATCTCGGAAGTTTCAATACAGCCGCCCTGATCTATGCTTACATCAATGATCACTGAGCCCGGCTTCATGTCCATCACCATATCTTCACTAATAATGATTTTACTTTTCCCCTTTTCCATCCATATTGCCCCCACAACGACATCTGCCTCTCTTATCTCTTTGCCGAGCAGTGAGGCATCAAATGTAGAAGTGTACACTTCGTGACCAATCGTATGTTTTAGTCTTCTCATTTTGTAAATATTATCATCAAAGATGCGCACTTCAGTACCATGACCCCGTGCTGCTTTTGCTGCAAATTCGGCAACAGTGCCTGCGCCAAGTATCATCACTTTAGTTGGAGGCACCCCCGTAATGCCTCCAACGATAATACCCCTGCCATTATTAGCACTACTTAGATGTTCGGCAGCAATGATCATCACATTACTTCCTGCAATTTCACTCATGACCCTTACCAGTGGAAGTCCACCCTCATTGTCTTGGATAAACTCATATCCTATCGCAATCAGCTTTTTCTTATTGATTGCATGGAGATACGCTACCCTTTGTTTTCCGACCTGAAATGCGGAGAGCAGCGTACTCCCGGGCTTCATTAATGCTATTTCGCTTAAAGAGGGGGGCTCTACTTTTAGTAGGGTGCTGCATTCAAATACCTCTTTAGAACTGTAGACTATTCGAGCCCCGGCTTCACTGTACTCCTGATCAGAAAAGTTGGACGGGAGACCTGCTTCACTCTGGATTACAATCTCATGTCCACTCGCCACCAACACTCCAACGGAAGCCGGCTTGAGGGGAACTCGCTTCTCCTGCTTTGCAGTCTCTCGTGGGACTCCAACCTGTAAAGCATTTGGTTTCTTACTTATTTTAATTGGAACTTCCTGCGGATAAAGACGCTGTTCTTTAGCGAGTTGGGCAAATCCGGGTTTTGAGATGTCATTCATTTAGGTTCTGCGGTTAGTGATCGGGCATTATCACCTACTAAGTTAAGGTTTATTTTCAGGAAATTTTCAGGTAACAATGGCACGATCAATTCCGGCCATTCTATCAGACAAAGTTTTCCTGAGTAGAGGTAATCTTCAATCCCGATATCAATAGCCTCTTCCATACTCTTTAGTCGATAGCAATCAAAGTGATAAATAGCCCCTTTTTTTTTACTCTCATACTCGTTTATAATTGAAAATGTGGGTGAACTCACCTCATCAATAACAAGCAACTCTCTGCCGATTTCTTTAATCAGAGTAGTTTTACCGGATCCCATTTCTGCGTAAAAGCACCAAACGTTTAGTTCTTTAAAGTTTAAAATTAACCTCCTTGCAATCGCTTGGAGGTCTGCTTTAGTATAGCTTGGAACATTCATTTAGTGCCTAACACCACAAATGGGATTAGCATCTCTTCCATGGATATGCCGCCATGCTGAAAGGTGTTTTTATAATGTCTCGCATAGTGATTGAAGTTATTAGGATAGGCAAAGAAATGATCATCCAATGCAAAAGCAAATGTGGTACTTACGTGGGATTTGGGTAATCCTATTTTTTCTGCATTTCTGTGGAAATAAACCTCTTTCTCATCGAAAGACAGGCTTTTCCCTGCTTTATACCTGAGATTGGTGCTGGTTTTTCGATCGCCTGCAATTTTCTGCACTTTATTTACCCGAATTGTCCCATGATCTGTGGTAATCGCCACCTTAACTTTTTGGCTCGCTAAAATCTTCAACAGTTCATACAATGAAGAATGTGTAAACCATGATTTTGTGATAGAACGATAGGCGGACTCGTCAGGGGCCAACTCTCGAATCATTGGCATATCCGTCCTGGCGTGTGAAAGCATATCTACAAAGTTGAACACAACTGCGTTCAATCCATTTGTCATAAGATTTAAAATGTTTTCACATAGCTGCTTACCTTCGTCGGACTTTAAAATTTTGTGATAAGAGAAGGATTCTTTTATTCTATTTCTTGTGAGATTAGATTCTAAAAGCTCCGCTTCAAACTGATTCTTTTTGCCATCTTCCTCCTCATCAACCCAAAGGTCAGGAAAACGACTTGCTATTTCGAGAGGTGTGCATCCTGCAAACAAAGCATTTCTAGCGTAGGCGGTGGTGGTGGGGAGGATGGCATAATAAAGCTCTTCTGATTCTATGGAAAAGAGTTCAGCAATATCAGGTTCAATGGTTTTCCATTGATCAAACCTCAAATTATCAACAACAATCAAAAAAACCGGCTCATCTTGCATTAAGGGAAATAGCTTGTTTCTGATTACACGGTGAGACAGCAACGGCCTGTCAGCATCCGGATCGCTAATCCAACGCTCATAGTTTTTAATGATAAAATCAGAAAAATTGCTATCTGCCTCAATTTTCTGAGTGTTCAATACCTCCGCCATACTCCTGTCTTCGGTATCATCTATCTCCAATTCCCAATGGATCAGTTTTCTATATATTTCTGCCCAATCCTTGTGATTCTCAGCTTCCATTACCTCCATAGAAAGTCTTTGAAACTCCTTCTGATAGTTTAAATTCGTCTTTTCAGAGATAATGCGTTTATTTTCCAGAATCTTCTTTACGGATAGTAATATTTGATTTGGATTTAGTGGTTTTATCAAATAATCGGCAATTTTAGCCCCAATGGCCTCATCCATAATCTCCTCCTCCTCGCTTTTAGTGATCATCACAACCGGCAGATTCGGATGGGTAGATTTGATATAATTTAGCGTTTCAAGCCCGCTCATACCCGGCATATTCTCATCAAGAAAGACAATATCAAAATGATTATGATCAATTTCTTCAAGCGCATCAGCTCCACTGTTTACCGGAGTAAGATCATAGCCCTTTTGTTCAATAAATAAGATGTGTGGCTTTAACAATTCTATCTCATCGTCTGCCCACAAGATTTTATATTGCTGCATAATTATTGCTAAATAAATCACTTAATCCCTTGAACCAAAGAAAAACCTTGAACAATCCGGTTGACGGATTCAAAAATACCCTCAATAATCTCTTATCTGATATTATCAATCCGCTTGACTTCCAGCGATTAAAGTGAAAAATAAGATACATTACGTTCATCGAAATCAACTAAATGGCCTTGAACATACGTGCTAATGCTATTGGGAAAAGATATGGGCAAAATTGGGTTTTTAGAAACCTGAATTTTGAGATTGTTGAAGATGCTAGGGCCGCATTAACAGGAAAGAATGGTTCCGGAAAATCTACTCTTTTGCAAATTTTGAGCGGCTACCTGACCCCCTCAGAGGGAACCGTAACGTGTGGTAATAAAAAAGCGGCTATTGCAGAACTAAATGCTGCTTACGTTGGGCCATATACAGAAATAATAGAAGAAATGACCCTGAGAGAATTTTTATCCTTTCATGCCCACTTCAAAAAAGCACTGATAAACATCAATGAGATGGCTCAGAAGGCCTCCCTGCCGCTTGATCAGTTTATGTCAGATTTCTCCACAGGAATGAAACAACGTGCTAAGTTGATAACAGCGTTCTATTTCAAAAATGAAATAGTTTTTATGGATGAGCCCACCGCAAATCTTGATGAAGAAGGATTTGCCTGGTGGGAGGAGGAAATTCAACAACTTGAAAGTATTTTTGTGCTCGCTTCTAATGATAAAACTGAAATTTCCGGATGTCCGTTAAAAATAAATTTGTAAAAAAACGGACTTGGTGCATAATTTATTTATAAATATTTAGTTTTATTTGTTGGATAATAAAAAAGGTTATACCTTTGAACTTTAAAATCATTAAAATTATAACACACAACATCATGAAAAAACTATTGAATTTATTATTTATTGGACTGGCATTTGCTACTCTGGTCTTTCTTACGTCATGTGGTAAGAAGGATGACGGACCTAAGCCGAAGACTGGTGCTGAAACAAACGCAGCATTACTAAATGGCACATGGACTGTAGATGACGCACAAGGTAAAGGTGTAAAGTTTGGTACAGATGCGGCAGCGGGCGATTGGTCTGGTTTTAGGCTAACCATTAGTGGTGCTACTAAAGAAGGAGGCAACTACACTGCGGCTGGCACATCTGATGCTTACGAAGAAGGGGTATGGCCGGCTTCCGGTTCTTGGACATTTGATAATGATCAAGGAGATCAGATTACTCGAAGCGATAAGACTAAAATAACAGCAGTCATAGCAGAGAGCACAGTGGTACTCCAATTTAGTATCCCTGATCCAGCAGCCAGAGTTGCTGGAATTCGTGGTGAGCAATGGACGTTCAACCTGAAGAAGTAATTCACAGGTCTAAGCAAAAGAAAAGCGGCTCAGAGCCGCTTTTTTTATTGCTCTGAAGATATATATTTCGTAGCACCATGAGTTTTTTACGTGAAAAAGATTTTTTTGCTTTTATGATGCTGCAAACTATCTTTAACCTGAAACGTTCTAAAGTTATGACCATAGAAGAAATAGATAAAAAATCAGACAGCTAAGAATGATTACGGAAGCAAAGCTTAAGTTTTTGAGAGAGCATTCTATTTTTCTGGAGCAGGCATTCAAAGAACTGGAGGAAGTGACAGAAGATGAACTTGATGTGATCTACAACAAAATCAAAGAACTTGAGACGAGAATGGATACAAACGGATTATCTAAGCAGCGTTAGCCCGATACTTCTGTCTTTGTGATCTCACCGGATTCAGATGACTAGCGTATCAGTGCTTAATCCGGCACACTCTACAAAATTTTTGTTTGCCTGGCGGGCGTTTTTTTGGTGGCCGTCTGTGTCCGTGAAACTTCTCCCCCTTCTTGGCTTCTTTCTTTTTTACTTTCTCAGCCCTCTGCTCGGCCTTTGCGTTTTCCTTGTAGGCTTTGCTTACTTTTTTTCTGAAAGCCGCTGTCTCTTCTTCATAAGTCTTGTAGGAGATAGCCTTATCTTTTTTTAAAAATCCAAACGGAGTCTTCTTCTCCGGCTGATACTGAGGCTTAGGCGGCGGCTTTACCGGGGAGACATTTCTTGTGTTTTGACCTTGAGCAAAGAATAGAAAAG
>JAPPDO010000221.1 GCA_028821635.1 Ekhidna sp. | reverse complement strand
AAAAAGATTAAGATAGAAGGGGGGTCAATCCAATTGGAAGCAAGGGAGCGGCGCTACGCATGGTTTAAAGAATTGAAAGACAAAAATGGATACTCAAAAGTGGCAACAGCGCATCATTTGGATGATTCCTTAGAAACGACCCTTTTCAATTTGACCCGTGGTACGGGAATAAAAGGATTAAAAGGCATTGCTCCCCGGAGTGATGACATCATCCGTCCGATACTGTTTTCCACAAAAAAGCAGTTGATTGAATACGCACAAAAAAGGAGATTGAAATGGAGAGAGGACCAATCCAATCTAAGTACCGATTACAATCGAAATAAGATCAGATTAAACGTTATTCCAAAGTTGAAAGAAATCAATCCATCCTTACTGAACACTTACAGAGACACGCAAGGGCGAATGCAGTTGCTTTCTGAAATGGTATTGAGAAGAGTGGAAGAAGTGAAGCAAGCGTTTTTCGATAGACCTTCCGGCGAGCTAAAGCTAAACTGGATTCAGGGACAAAGCGATGTAATTGTTTTATTAGAATTTCTTGCAGCGTATGGCTTCAACTACAAAACAGTCAAAGAAATATTTGAAGCCCGGAATAAGCCGGGGAAGGTTTTTCCCGAAGAGGATTACACGGTAATGATGGATCGCAACTCGCTTTTTATCAGACGTAATAAAACAGAAGATCAAAGCCGGGAGTTCATCATAAAATCAGAGGGGACTTACCGATTTGCAGGGCGTGATTTTGTTGTAGAAGGCACGAATCTTTCAGATAAATCACTTAATCAGGGTAACAATGTGGCTTTGCTCGAAAAGTCTCAGGTTTCTTTCCCGATGAAAATCAGAAGATGGGAGAGGGGGGATGTTTTTATCCCATTCGGAATGAAAGGCAGGAAGAAGATCAGTGATTTCCTGATTGATGAGAAAGTTCCGACTGCGCTCAAGGAGGAGATCCTGGTGCTTGAGATCGGAGGGCAGATCGCATGGCTCGTTGGTTATCGTATCTCAGAAAAGTTCAGTGTTAAAAACAAAGAAGATGTATTGAGGATTGAGGTTTTTTGAGATGTTTTTATTGCGTTCCGAATGTGGGGGTAGAATCGTAAAGAAAGTGGTCGGGTGCTGTTATTACATACTCAGAGAGAGCTTCTTGATGGTTGTTTTGCTATTTGAACTGATAGGTATAAGACACTTTTTTGCTGTGCATCATAAAATAAAATACTTACTTTCTTATGATAAGCATTATATTTACACTGAAATGAAATAAATTATATTATGGATATAAAAAACAACTTCACAGACCCTAATGAACTCGAAAACAAGATTTTCAAAACCTTTGAATCACTTGCCAAAGAATATTTTGGGTGGGAGAAAGAAGAAAAAACGAATACGAACATAACAAAAGAGATTAAACATCGAATTGGTGAGGTATTAAAGGGGCATGGCTTTCTTGTATCCTCCTCTGAGCATGATGCCGAATGGTTATTTGATTTGGTTGCTTATACGAACAATGACGAAGGTTACCTACGAACTGTTGAACTAGCACTTGAAAGTGAGTTAAGCGCAAGGAAGGAACGTGATTTAAAAGTTGATTTTGAAAAGCTTCTAGCGGCTAACTGCGAGCAAAAAATAATGATTTGTTTTGCCGAGGGTAACTTCAACCATCCTTCCTCAGTGAACAATATAATTGACCACTTTGATAGATTTATAAAATCATTTCGGGCTCATGCACCAAACTCTAGATACTTAATACTAATTTGGGATGACTACACAACTGGTGATGTGTATCCACATTTAATTACAACTTGACTTTTTCATAATTATAACAAAATGCTAAAAGTATTATTTAACATAGACAACGAGTGTAAGCATCATATAAGTGTTATATTTGTACTAAAATAAAATTAATATAACATTAAGTTTACATATTATGCAAGAAAAAGTAAAGACTAATGAGCAAACTAGCTCAGGACAAACTATTATCATTAATCAGCAAGAGAAAGAATCTAAATCTAACGGTCTTGGGATAGCTGGTTTTGTATTAGCGATAATTGCCTTATTCGTTGGCTGGGTTCCTATACTTGGTTGGACGGTTTGGGCTTTAGGATTAATCTTATCGTTCGTTGGAGTTTTTAAAAGCCCTAGAGGAATGGCTATAGCAGGATTAATTATTTCATTAATAGGAATTATTCTCTTATTAGTTGTTTTTGCAGGAATTGGAGCGGCATTGGCATTATAAAATCATAAACACGGAAAGTAAAATAGTGTAACATTTTTAGAAGGAACATGATCTAAAAGTTGATTTTGAAAAGTTTCTAGTGGCTAACTGCGAGCAAAAAGTAATGATTTGTTTTGCCGAGGGGAACTACCGTCATCCTTCTTCAGTGAACAATATAATTGATCACTTTGATAGATTTGTCAAATCATTTGACGCTCATGCACCAAACTCCAGATATTTAATACTAATTTGGGATGACTACACAACTGGCGATGTGTATCCACATTTAATTACAATATAAAAGATGTTGATTCATTTATTTTCGTTTAGTAATTCATAAAATCGTTATCTTTGGATTATGGGTGTAGAATTAGAATTAGTAAAATTACTGACAGATCAAAAGATGCTGGATTTGTTCAAAAAAATTTTAAAATCAAGAATTCTGTCAAGATCTCAACTTGCAAAAGGACAAATTGAACAATCGGATATAGAAAATTCATTGCAAGCACTGAAATCGCTTGGATTTATCAATGAAAAAAAATCCACGTACCATGATTTCGATAAGTACTATCCAACTAAAAAAGGATTAGAAATTGAAGAAATGGTAAAATGAATGATGTTACATCTGCAATTATTGCAAGTTCCATCTTAACTATTATTCTTGCTTTCATTCAGATTTCTGCGGATTCAAGATCAACTGACGTAAGAGGAGTACTAACCCTTTCATTCGCATTCTACATTTTAGTTATGATAATTGGAAATGTAATTACCACGCTTTTATCTGCCAGTATTATTGATAATTACGTGATAAAAAAAGATGACAATAACGAAATAAAACAACTATTTTTCATTGGTCCAATTTGGATATGGTACAGCTTCTTTGGTGTTTTTGGCTTTGAAGTAATCATCCAGAAAATTAATATTACCTTCTTTAATCAAGGTGTACTTTGTATTAATGATTGGTTAACTAAAGCAAAAAAAGCCGCAACTGCCGCAACCCTCGAGAAAATTGTGAAATTGGATTTTGAAAACACACCAAAACTCGCTAAACAATTAGTAGAAACTAAAGATACCAATGCAATACATACATTTGCATTAACAAAACTGGGAAGTGATAGATACACTGCGGTTGTGGCTTCAATTGACGGTAATCCCAAAATTGACGTAGATCAATACTTATCATACCTTCTTTCCGAGCAATTTCCCGATGAGGTAAATGCTGAAATTAAAGCAAAATAGAAGCCAATAACAAATAATATCGCAACACTTCTACATGACGATTTGAATATAAGGTATAAAATAATACCAGAAAAAACATAAGAAGAAAAGTGACATGCCTAATGCCAAATACGTAAGACATTGGAATTAATACAGTATGGAATTCTTCATATTTGTTAGTTTTGACTTCTAAGCTATTAGCCTTTTGGTTTAATCTCAATATCATTAAATCAAAATTTGGAAAACCATTTACTCGTTATTAGAAGATGAAAATTCGTAAAATAGCCTATAACATTAGTTATTATCATATTCTTACCTTCTCTCAGGAGTATAGATTTGCTTTAGCCCCTTTTTTCAAACTGCCTAATCTTCAATATCAATTTGAGAATCGAGACACCTTTGAAGAGGTTTTGCGATTAATATTTATGAATGATCATTTTGCAATTTCTTGTAATAAGGATGGTATGGCCATGGTTTATGAAGGTGATGAATCAGCATTAACCTCTTCATCTGCCCCAATAGATACCATTTTTGATGTTTACAATGCTATTACAGGGCTTAAAGGTTTTGTAAACACAACTGCACACCAAATTCAAATCTCTTCTACGACGAAGCATGATAAACCGCCGATGGAATTAAAAAATATCAATGATAGTAGTTTGTTAAAAACATCTCCGTTCCCGAAACTTAAAGAATTTGCTGTTGTCTATGATACTAAGGAAGGCAACGATATGGATATAAAAGCAACAATTGGAAGCTTTGATAATACAGATATAGTTAGATTTGACTTAGCTCCATTCAAAACGGCACATAATAATGATCTTTCTGAAAGCCAAGGCTATATGATGGAAGTTACTGTTAATCAACTAAGTGATAACTTGAATACCAAGAAGTTTAAACAGTTACTGGGAAAAGCAGTTGAAGTTTCAAAAAACCTTGAATCATGTTTATAAATTCATCTGAAAAAAAAGAAGGTCGTTACATCCAAAAATCTGACATAAGTAGTCCTATTTTAAATTTTAACGATTCAGTTAAGCCTTCTCTTTCAGATCTATTTGAACATGCTGTTCCAAAGGTTAAATTTTTGCCTGAAGAGAGTCTCCGGGATGAATCGATTATTTCAAATTGGAGTAAAACTAAAACTTATGGAGATTTATCATTAAGAAGTGTTTCCGAGTTACATCAATGGAAACAAAAAGACTCGTACTCTGCCAGAATTACTGAAATTCATGATAAAGTAGTTGTCTTAGAACTTATTATTGATCGAGATGAGAGGCTCACCGAAGAAAGAGAATTTGAAATCGAATACTTTGAAGGTCTAAAAATTGAAATTGGGAATCTCTTTAAAGTCAAGAGATTTGAAAGACCTAACTCACAAATGATTCAAGTCTGTGACGGGAATGGGATCGTAAATCGTGATGACTTTCCAAAGGTTGATTTTTCACAGTTTAAAAATAAATCACTATTCAAGTAAATATTGAAGGTTGAGTTCAAAAATGTCAATCAGGGAGATTCTATTGTTATAACCTGGAATACTTGACGCAAAAGAAATAAAGTATTAACTTTAATATAGATTTAAAATGAAAAAAATTTTTATTGTAATCGTACTTATCATAGGAACAACTGCCTGTGATAAAGAGAATGTGACCTCATCTGATTTATCAGGAAGTCAAGCAACTATCGAAAGAGATATGATTGTTCTAGCTAATTCGATAAGATATACAACCAGAATTAATGCCGCAGCAACAGAAAGAATGTTTCAAGATAATTCTGTTGATGTTCAGCAATTGGAACAGGAACTAATTATTTATCACGAAAACAATGGTATTGAGAGTTTTCGGAGTGATTATCATGAGTTTTCAAAAAGCAAATCAACCATTGAATTGGATGCATACATATCTAATCTTCTAAGTAGCAATGAAAGCGGAAGAGTATCTGAAAATATTACTTTAAACGAACTGCTTTTGAGCTTTTTAGAAGGATTGAAAGGAGATGTTAGTGAAAATATATATGAAAGCCTTCGTATACTTATTAAGCGTCTTAATAAAATCACGAATGATTATCAGGAAAAGTTGAATTCTTTGAGTGAACTGGTTGATGGAGAAAGAATAATAACAAGCTATGATGAGGAGGAGTATGTACGTTTAGTAAAAGCTGAGACGGGCTTATTTGAGAATGAGATTGTACAAAATGAAAGTATTTTACTTGAAGAAAAGGAATCAATTTTTTATTTCACTACTGTAATTCTATTGAACATAGATGCTATTAACTCTTTTTATGAGACTTTTGATAGTTCATCAAATGAATCTGGAAGAATTGGTAGATTTTGGAAAAAAATTAAAAAAGTTTTCAAAAAGGTTGCCTCAACGGTTATTACAGTGGTTGTCTCTGCTGCCTACATATCAAAGCATATGGCAGCCTACGGATGGTTAGGCCCCGGTGCAGCAATTGTAGCTGGAGTTACCGGCATCATTCGTGGAGTCAGTACATCTCACTTGGTTAGTTGTAGTATATTAAATCTTTGTTAAGTTGGTTGCAGGAGATGAGGATTCTGATTGCCCTTTTTTCTGCAATGGTCTCTTTTAATCACTACGGACAGTCAATAACTGATTTGAGTCTTGATTATGCTTTTACACCGTTAAATTTTATACGGCTAAAATCAGAAACGAACGATTTTGACTCTTTATCAGCAGCAAGGAATGAGTTGGAGAATAAAGGGTTTGCATTCAACTCGTCGCTGAAAGCCGGAATAAAAGTTAATCCAAAACTCTTCCTCGAAACAGGAATCGGGATGTTGATTTTAACATCTCAGTCCAATGCGATTAACCGTTCCTCAAGACACTTTATGTATGGCGATGATATTATTGCCGGTGAATATGTATTTAGATATATCCTGCTGGATGTTCCTTTAATGGCCAGATACGAGCTATTAAAAAGGAACTACACGCTCTTTGCGTTGTCCGGATTTACATTCAGCAATAGTATTGAACGATCAGTGGTGTCAGACCTTACATCTGTTTCAGGTGAAGAGTTAAGAACTTCAGAAAAAATACAATTTAATGCAAAAGAGAATAAATTACTGTTCAGCGGCAAACTTGGCCTTCAAATGGAATTTGATGTAAAAAAGGTTCTTTTTAGAAAAAACTCCAATCTTGTGATGTATTACCAGATCATCTACAGGCACATGTTTTCAAGCCTTTGGACAGATTCCATTTCCGAAAGGTATCATGGAGTTGATTTTGGTTGTGGTGTCAGATACCGACTTAATAAAAATGGCTACAAGTAAAATAAATATCGTAAACCTTGAACGTATAAGAGGATATAATTCCATTAATTTTAGGAAAGGATACCAGATGACTGAAATCCGAACACCAAACGAAATTTTTAGACACGAAGACAGCAATCGGAACACAAAAAATGGTCGAACGAATGAGAGAAATTCGGGATCAGGTCAGTCGTGACATTATGAATATGTCATTAACTGAGGAGCGTGCATATTTAACGAAACAGCTTAAAAAATTAAAAGCTAAACGAAAAAAGAAATAGCCACAACGAATATCGCAAAATTCTTTCCTTAGCAGTTAGAACCTTGTAAATTACCCCACCCTAAACCATACCAACAGTACCACAAGCACACTTTTGGGCACCATACTGAAAATATCCGTAATTTTATTGCCTCATAGCCTTCTCTTTGATGTCTTGCTGAGAGTAGGTTATATCAGGAAGAGTATGAATCCGATTCTATGAAATCCAAAACCATCGTCTGGTCCATCACCACTGCACTCGCCGGTTTTCTTTTCGGTTTTGATACCATCGTCATCAATGGGGCAGAGCAGGATTTACAAAAGCTGTGGAGCATGTACACGCTTTTTGGCAGCAATGATGCTTTTCATGGGTCGGTCGTTGTGGCATCCGCTCTTTGGGGCACCGTGGCAGGAGCGATGCTGGGAGGCATTCCTAATGATAAACTCGGTCGAAAGAAAACGCTCATATTAATCGGCATTCTTTATACTATCTCCGCATTGGGCTCCACTTTGGTGAGTGATCCGTGGCTCTTTGCCTCGTTCAGATTTTTGGGAGGGCTCGGCGTAGGTGCCTCTACGATCGCCGCTCCGGCATTTATTGCTGAAATAGCTCCTGCCAAGAAACGAGGAAGCCTTACCGCACTCTATCAACTGAATATCGTCTTGGGGATTCTCGCAGCCTTTGTGTCTAACTATCTTGTCGCTGCTTACATCTCTCAGGATGCCTGGAGATGGATGATTGGCATAGAAGCACTGCCCGCCCTGATTTACACACTGCTGGTACTCTCGGTGCCCGAAAGTCCAAGATGGCTGCTTATCAGGAAGGGAGCACTAGAGGAGGCAAAGAAGGTATTCGCTGTTTTATACCCCGATGAGGAGGCAGCGGCGCAAATCATAGCTGTTCAAAACCAAATGAAGGAGCGTCCACCGGTGAATGACCGATTGTTCTCCAAAAAATATAAGGTTCCTTTGATGCTTGCCTTTGCGATCTCTTTTTTCAATCAATTCAGTGGGATCAATGCGCTCCTTTATTATGCCAGAAGGATTTTTGAAGCAGCAGGATTAGCGGCAGATGCCGGCCTGCTGAGTTCCGTCGGGCTGGGGATAGCAAACTTTATTTTTACCTTACTCGGAGTAGCATTGATTGACCGGCTGGGCAGAAGAACGCTCATGTATATCGGCTCAATCGGATACATCATTACCCTTACCACCACATCGCTCGCCTTTACGTATGGTTGGCCAGGCATTGTGTCAGTGGCATTATTTTTATTCATAGGGGCTCACGCCATCGGGCAAGGTGCCATAATATGGGTGTTCATTTCCGAGATATTCCCTAATCATATCCGCTCCTACGGCCAAGCTTTCGGAACCTCTGTTCATTGGGTTTTAGCCGCCGTCATACCTGCCATGATGCCTTTTTTGATGAACCCAAAGGTGCTCGGACCCGCTCCCGTATTTGCAATCTTTGCCGCATTCATGGTGTTGCAATTATTGTTCGTGATCTTTTATATGCCCGAAACAAAGGGCGTTTCATTAGAAGAGTTACAAAAAAAGATGATAAGGCAATAACATGAATTGGAAAGACACGTCCGTGTTATGTTTTGGCGAAGCGTTGTTTGACCTTTTCCCTGACGGAGCAAGACCCGGAGGTGCACCGCTAAACGTCGCCATTCATTTACAAAACCTCAACGTGCCGTCCGGAGTCATTAGCAGAGTAGGTAGTGATGATGCGGGGAAAGAATTGATCAGGTTCCTGAATAACAGAGGCGTAAACACAGACCTGATTCAGACGGACCCTGACCGAGATACAGGCACAGTACGTGTGAACATTGATAAAAATAACGAACCCCTTTATACCATCGTTGAAAAGGCAGCCTGGGATTTTATTGATGATTCTTTTTTAAAATCAAACATCAATCCGAAATATATCGTGCACGGAAGCCTTATTTGCAGGTCTGCGGAGAGCAGTCTTTCATTGCAGAAACTGCTGAAAAATACAAACGCTAAAGTGGTATTTGACCTCAACCTCCGATCGCCCTATTACGGGAAGCCCACGATTGATGCCTTGATGAAAACGGCGAATATCGTAAAGATGAACCGAGAAGAATTTAAGATACTTAAAGGATGGTTTCATATCAAAAACTCCGAAAAGTGCGGCGATATGGAAGCCCTGAAAGCCCTGTACCCAAACCTGGAAATCATCATAGCCACTAAAGGTGAAGACGGGGCCGTCGCATGGAAAGAAGGCAAACGGCAGTCAGTGACGGCGGTGAAAGTAGACATAGTAGACACCGTAGGTAGTGGTGATGCGTTCCTGGCAGCTTTCATTGCCGGTATTGACGAAGGGATGCCCCCGAAGGAAGCCCTGCATTTTGCCTCCGCAGCAGGTTCTTTTGTAGCCGCTAAGGCAGGGGCTAATCCGGAATATGAAAAAAAAGACATCCTCAACCGGATGAATGAATGAAAGACTGCCGCCCTGAAATAAATGGAACCCACAAAACTGACATATACAAATACATTATGCCATTATCCTTGCAAAATCCCTCAGAGATCTCATACATGACTATTGGAGCCGCTTTGCCGTTTTTAAAATATCCACCGTCTCTGTGAAACGAATAATAAAAATTTATAAAAAAAATCAGCGTTTTTTTGATATTTGTATT
>JAPPDO010000172.1 GCA_028821635.1 Ekhidna sp. | reverse complement strand
AGAAAAATGAGGTAGTCGTCACCAAAACGTTGGTCCAAGAGACTGAGTAGTCGTTTTAGCTCTTTGTCAAGTCTCAGGTAAGTATCTTCCAGTTCAATGGAATTTGGACCGAATGCGTGTCCAACATAATCTGTGGAAGAGAAAGAGACTGCCAGAAAGTCTGTAATGTCATCATTTCCAAGACGCTCTCCTTTCATGGCTGCTATCGCCATATCCATTACCAGAGCGTTTCCATAAGGAGTTGTCCTAATGATACCTATTCCGTTTTTTTTCACGAGCTTGCTTAGCTTGTAGGGAAAAACAGCAGCTTTTTGTCCTTTAAAAGATCGCTCGTAAGCAACGTTATCTTTGGTGCTCTCTATGTAGGTATCAATCGGTTTCAGAGTTTTCCAATCCTTTTTTAGATATTTATTGACTTTTTTTTGCTTGTTGAAATCCTCCACCCACGCCGGAAGTGTACTCATATAATAGTCGCTCGTCATAAAGTTTCCGGTTTTACCGTCGAACCAGTAAGCACCTGTAGGGTTGTGGCCGGCAGGTAAGATGGAGCCTCTGTCTTTGATAGAAACGCCTACAACTTTTGATTTAAAGTTGGTAGTAAGCAGCAGTTCATCCGTGATGGTGGAGGCTTTCAGGTTTTTTGGAGACATCTTTCCGATCCGCTCACTTCCCCCAACAGCGTTTACTGAGGCATCAGCAACGCAATAGATAATTTTGTCATTGGCTTTATCGTACCAACTATTCCCAATGATTCCGTGATAAGATGGCAGGCTGCCCGTGTATATTGAGGCATGACCGGGGGCTGTGTTTGTGGGCACATACTCATAATGCGCATTTTTAAACTGATAGCCCTCATCCATCAGTCTTTTGAATCCACCTTCCCCAAATCGGTCACCAAACCGGTATAAATAGTCCGGACGCATTTGATCCACTACAATGCCTACCACCAGCTTAGGCCGGCCTTGGGAGAGGGATGCCGCCGATATAAGCGTAAAGACAAGCCATAAAAGTCTCTTCATGATGGAGTTTCGGATTTTGCGTGAAGATAGGGTACTAAAGTCATTATCATATCATAAAAAATCTATCGTGTATTACCATTTTGTGAACAGTTTGAATTATCGTGAATTTTATAATCTACCTCAAACTCTATCATAAATAAGGTACAGAGGAGCTAAACCGTTCATTTTTGTTTACCGGGCTCATTTTATTGTTGTATTCTCAGCTAAGGGTAAAATAAAGAAAAAGGTAACATTTTCAGTTTCGAACCATACTTAGTGCAGTAACCTAGCTAGGCATGAAGAGATATTTTTTGTGGTTTTAATTATTCTGTTTATCTTTGTGTTAACCCAACGCAGATAGTGTTCGGGAGTAATGTTTCTTTATTTTTCATCGTAAGCCTCCGCCTCCGGGCGGGGGCTTTAGTTTATTTCCTATTTAAAAGACTGGAATAGGTCTCTTCAAAACGCTTTACGGAAGTATCACTAATTTTTTCTACTCTAGGCTTTACTTCTGCAAGCGTCTTTAAGTAAATTTAGTTAAACGTCTTGAGCATTTAAAACTTCCAAAAGAAAAAATAATCATACTTCAGCGCATTGATTAACTTTATTCTATGAAAATAAATGAAATATATCAAGGCAATACCTTTGAACTTACCAAAGAACTTGAAGATAATAGTATTGACTTGATTGTTTGTGATGGCCCTTACGGAGTTACAACTAATAATTGGGATAAAGTTACCAATATCCAAAAATTTAATTTTAACCTAATTAAAATTTTTTCACGGATTTTAAAACCCGGTGGTGCCTTATATCTGTTTGGAAAAGATGACTGCATTGATTTCATTGATTACCGACCATATCTTATGCTCAACAGGAAAATTATTTGGTATCAGCCCAGCCGCCTTGCTCAAGGGCGACTGAATTACACAAACAACTATGATCTCATTTGTTATTTCTCAAAAGGAAAAGCTACGACGTTTAATCTTGATAATATTCGTGTTCCTCAACTTGTAGAATTGGAACACCGATTAAGATGTGAGAAAGTCCCTTCTGTAACCAACGGACAATACGGAAAGACAAAATTCAATCAAGATGGAAAAAATCCGGGCGACGTTTGGGGTGACATTAAACAGCTAACTTACAAATCCAAAGAACTTATCAGCAGAGAACTCCTCAACACTATACAAAAACCAGCTAAACTTATTGAACGAATCATAAAAGCCAACTCAAACGAAGGCGACTTGATCTTAGATCCATTTTCCGGTGTTGGGACCACTTTTGCCGTATGTAAAAAACTACAACGAAACTTTATCGGATTTGAACTTAATCCCGAATATGTGGCAATCACGAAAAAAAGAATCAAAAAAATTGAATCGAAACAAGAATACAGTTTGTTTAAATGAAAAAAGAGATTATCCGAAAGATAATTCATCTCATTACTCAAGCACAGGAACTTGCTTTTAAAATTGGCATTCCAAATATTCTACAACCGGGACTGGTGAAGGAAATGATTATTTCAGAAAAACTTGGACATGAGTTAGTCCATTCAAAACGAGACGCAGATGCTTGCGATCCCAATAATGCGGGTATAAAGTATGAGTACCTTTCTTGCTACGAGGGCGGTTCGGGACAACTGGACAGAATGTTCAAAGAGCCAAAAGATAAAAGAGAGGAATCTCTGTCTCGCATTTGGAGAAATAACAAAAGCTATTTTGCAATTTTTTATAAAGACAAACCACTAAAGATTAAAGTCATTTACGAAATTGAACCCAAAGTTTTAGCTACAGAAACAGAAAGGCAACTTGATCGTAGCAGAAATGCTATTTCACACATTGGGATTAATGAAGGTTGGGCGAATAGAAATGGAAGAATTGTGTACCAAAACGAAACGTAGTCACATCTGCTAACAATGTACCAGAGGTCATGCTTCTTCTCGGAGTGTAGGGATCATCCACACCATCCCCATTTTTTTCTGAGAAGGAGGCAGTGCAATCGGACCCGTGTACTAAAAGTGTGAGTCAATAATGGCGTTAAATAGAATTAATACAGAATCGCTCTACATTTCTTAGGACGGGATTCAATCAAATAAACGCCAACCTATACCTGATTACTTAACATCACCGGCATCACCAACATCAGAATATCTTCCTCCTCATCTTTTTCATTGGGAGTGATAATACCTGCACGATTGGGAACACTCAGCTTCAGCGTGATCTCATCCGAATCAATATTGCCAAGCATCTCCACTAAGAATTTTGCATTAAAGCCAATTTCAATATCCTCTCCATCATGGTCGCATGCTAATCTTTCATTTGCTTCATTGGAGAAATCAAGGTCTTCAGATGAAACCATCAACTCATTTCCGGTAATTTTTAGCCTTACCTGATGGGTTGTTTTGTTCGCATAGATGACGATCCTTTTGAGCGAAGAGAGAAACTCATCTTTTCTGATGGTGACAATATTGTTATTTTCCAGTGGAATAACATTTTCATAATCAGGAAATCTCTCGTCAATCAATCGACAGATCATTTTCACCTGATTAAAACTAAAAAATGCGTTGGATTCATTGAACTCCACATTTACATTGGTCATTTCGGCCGGTAGAGTAGCCTTTAAAAGTGTGAGTGCTTTTCTTGGAACAATCATGCTATGTCTCATATCAGCGGCGATGTCCACTCTCCTGTATCTGATAAGTCGATGGCTATCGGTCGCTACGAAGGTGGTATTTGTTTCATCCAATTTCACAAAAACACCCGTCATGGCAGGCCTTAGTTCGTCATTGGATGTCGCAATAATGGTGTTATTAATTGCTCTGCTTAGAATGTCGGAAGATATGTTCACCGAGTATCCATCAGAGATCATGGGTATTTTAGGAAAGTCAGTAGCGTTCTCACCTGCTAATTGGTAGCGTCCGTTATCGGAGTTAATCTCAATAATGTATGTATTGCTATCAACAGAAAAAGTCACCGGCTGCTCAGGTAGATTTCTTAACGTCTCTAATAAAATTTTTGCCGGAATAGCAATATTACCATTTTCTTTGGCTTCTACCTGAAGTTCGGTAATCATGCTTGTCTGAAGGTCAGAAGCAGTCACGGTTAAATTTCCATCATTGATCTCAAACAAGAAATTTTCCAGAATAGGCACCACAGGATTCGTAGTGATAACCCCATTAATGGCTGACAATTGCTTCAATAAATAAGAAGATGATACTATAAATTTCATGTGGCAAATGTATAAAAAAGATTTAATTTATTTTTAACCCTGCGAGACATAAGAAAAACAAGCCGTTAAATTAATCAAAAAAAGTAAAATAAATGTAAGCATGGAATTGTATAGAATCAGTCGGAGAGGAAATCAGAAATTACCGGCAATAAGTTGTTTACTCTTTTGGCATCAATGATCATCATTTCTTTTCCCAAAGTTACCAGATGATAGTTTTGATTAGAAAGGTGAGGAAATATTTTCATTGAAACTTGCTCTTTGTTATTAATATTATCTATTACCAACTGAGCGATTGGTTGTGTAGCCACTAAGCTATCAAACTCCGGGAATCTGCCTCTTGAGATCATTTCATTGGCCTGAAAGTGCTGGAATTGATTCAAATAATCTACTATGGCAACACTATCCTGAGATGCCTGCCCATTCACAAGGAAAAATTTATCATCGAATTGAATAGTGATGTCTCTCGAACTTTGATAGTCAATTTTTACAAGCTGAATCGTCCTCCAGTTTGCATCCAAAATCAACCGATCTCTCCACTGGTCGGGATGTAGTTCAAATATTTCTGTCACATTATCACTATAACCGGGAACACTCACTTCTGAAACCTCATCTCCTTTAATAAAGTAGGCTTTTGTTTTGGTTAGATTTGTGGCGTATTGTAATTGCACTATTTCGCTGGCTGTAACAATTTCAATCTCTCCTAAAGTAACTCCCTCCCACGTACTAATTTTTTTTGAAGTTTCTACCTTATTCAAAATAATCAGCAGCGTATTCAAGAAGCCCTCATCTACCTGTAGGCTGTCATCAAGCAGCCAGCCATCCTTAGACTTAATCATAGAAACTGTCTTACCGGCACTTGTGAAGCTGATTTGATTTAGGGTCTCCATATCAATATCTTCAAAATAATGACTTGAGGCAACATTTTTAATCCCGGATCGTGGAACTAAGAAGAGATAAAGGTTTGCCATAAGTAATACGATAATAACTACCACATAGATTGCTGACTTTTTCATGGGGCAAACTTTTTACGTCTCCAATACCACCTCGCTAAGCCTGGCAATAAGATCAAAACAACGGGTGTCACTAAATTGATAAATTGCCATTTCGTTCTTTCACTTTGAACTTTAACCCTGTCTAGCGGACGAATTTTGACTTTACGGGATCGGGCCTCAATCAAACCTGAATCATCAACAAGATAGGCTAATACATTAAGTAAAAAGTCTTCATTTGCATAGGTCGTGCCAGTAAAAGGCTCTACGCCAAGCCCTAATGCCTCACCTGATTTCGGGTCTATTTCATTGCGAACTATATCACCGTCCCCTACCACGATGACTTTTCCCGGAACCCCTCTATCAACAAAATTCGCATTATCAAACCCTTTGGGAATTATTCGATTCGCATACAGTGACGTAAATCTACCCTCAAGCAAATACCCAATGGTCTTAGGCCCGTCGGTAAACTTCTCAGGTCTTAACTTATTTCGTAGGTCGTTAAAGCTCACACGTACCGGAGAGCCGACTACTTTTGTGTATTGACTAGTGGTAATCAGTGGCGTTTTTTTAATTCCCGAAGCCTTTACCGTGTCTACTTCAGAAATAAACTGACCCAGAATAGCGTCCAGATTTCTAACAGACGGATGCTTAGAAAAACGGGTCAAAACCGGTAAAAAAGGCCATGTAATCAGCTGAATTTGAGGCTGATCTCCGATATTGCCGGTAACCACCGGTAGTTTTCCACTATTTACATCCAAGACATAATTCTGGTTTATTCGGATTCCATACCGAAACAGCATGTCTGTCAGGTTTAGTTCTCTCGGGATTGCGATGGTACCCTCGCCAAAAATACTATCCAGGTTGGGTAAACTTAAAGCGTCTAAGAAGAAGAGAATGTTTCCTCCCCGCATTAAATACTGATCCATGAGATACTTATCCCGCTCGGAAAAAGCACCACTCGGTTTAGCCAGTACCAATGCATCATAGCCGGATAATTCCCCCTTCCTTTCCAGTGAAACATTTACCAGATCATACTTAGAAAGCACCGTATTTCGGAATCCGGTAATACTCAGGGAATCCAGCACGCCATGTCCGTTAATGTATCCGATCTTTTTCATTGAGAGCCCTTCCAACTGTAAGATTGCCCTTGCTAGTTGATACTCCAACCCTTCAATGGCTTGGTTCAACTGCCCTTCGGGACCCGTAGCACTACTTCCTTTTAACAGATTGGCAGGCACCTCTTGCGTTCCTTTTGAGACGATAGCTCCGGGGAAGATGAGCTTTTCAAGGCGATCGCCGCTAGCATTTCTGTAGCTTAGATTGGTAGGTTCCACCCCTTTGATCATTAAGGATTGATAAAACTGACTTCGGGCTAGTGCATTAGTTGCTTGCGAGGGATCAATGAACTTGTAGGAAATAAGGTCACCGCTCTCCGAAGCAAACTGATCAAGCATTTCTGCAATAGCTTTCTGAAACCGCTTAAAATTACTGGGAAGTTCTCCTTCCAAATACACCTCAAAGAAAATCTCCTCCTCCAGACTCCCCAGCAGTTCCCTTACTGCGTTTGATATTGTATATCTCTTCTCTTCGGTAAGATCAAGTTGGGTGTTAAAGCGATCAGCCATTTGATTAACCAACCATATTGCAAGAACAATCACAGTGGACTCCAAAAGCATTTGCAGCTTTTTTTCACTCATTTTTTATGGAGGATTAAGGTGATACGAGTGAAGTAAAGTGCCAGCACAATCATTGAGAGAAAGTACACGACATCTCCAAAATCAATTAATCCCTTGCTTAATGTCTCATAGTGACTTAAAATTCCAATTCGGCTGATTAGGTAAGAACTGTCGGTCCAGATGTTGATAGCCGCAAACGAAGAGAAACCGACGTAAAAGACAAAACATAAAAAAGCAGCTAAAACAAATGAAACAACCTGATTTCCTGTGAGTGCCGAAGCAAGAATACCTATGGCTGTGAAAATTCCACCCAGCAGAACTAGCCCGATATATGAACCAATGATCTGAGCCGTGTCAATGTTTCCGACCGGATTGCCCAAATACGACAGGGAAAAGTAATAGCACAGCGTTGGCAATATTGACAAACAAACGAGTGTGAAGCCAGCCAAAAATTTACCACAGATGATCTCCAAATCCCTGAAAGGCAGCGTATAAAGCAGTTCCATAGTGCCGCTTCGCTTCTCCTCAGCAAATGACTTCATTGTAATAGCCGGGATCAAAAACATCAATACATAAGGCCCCAGTGAGAACAACGTCTCCATACTCGCATAGCCATAATCCAGAACATTGGTTTCGGGGAATACCCACATGAGTAAACCAATGCCTGTAAGGAAAATCCCGATAACAAAATAGGCAATCAGAGAATCCAGAAATTCATTAATTTCTTTTCTTAATATGGTGATCACACGCCTTTAGTTAATTCTTGGAATATCCTTTCAAGTGATTGCTCCTCCTTAGAAATATTCACCAAAGGAAGTTCCCGATCACTCACAATTTTCATAATTTGTGCTCTTGGATCTTCTGTTTTGGAAGAGACCAGATATATGGCCTTCTCCCGATATTCTATTTCAAAGTCTCCGAATAAACCAATGTCAATCTCTTTTTCAAACGCCACTTTATAGGAAATCTTCCCTGACTGCATCTTCTTTAGGTTTTCGACGTTATCATTCGCCACAATCTTTCCTTTATTAATAATGACGACCTGATCGCAAAGTGCCTCCACTTCCTGCATAATATGAGTAGAAAAAATCACAGTCTTCTGTTCGCTTGCCTTTTTAATCACTTTTCTGATTTCCACAAGTTGATTGGGGTCTAATCCGCTGACAGGCTCATCTAAAATCAAAACGTCCGGGTCATGAATGAGTGCCTGTGCCAGTCCCACTCGTTGGCGATAGCCTTTTGAAAGGAGGCCGATTTTTTTTCTTTGTTCGCTTTCCAAACCCACCAAAGTAAGCATCGCCCCTACTTTATGCTTTATTTTTTTTAGCTTGTAAGTGCCTCCAACAAATTCAAGATACTCTCGAACATACATCCCAAGGTATAAAGGATTGTGCTCAGGGAGGTAGCCTGTCATCCGTTTCACCTTTAAAGGCTCCTTCACCACATCCACACCTGCCAGTCTGATGCTGCCCCGATCCGGCTGAATGAACCCGGCCGCTATCCTCATCGTAGTGGATTTACCTGCCCCGTTCGGACCTAAAAAACCGGTAATCATTCCTTTCGGTGAACTAAATGAGATGTTGTCTAAGGCCCGTTGAGCACCATATATTTTGGTCAGGTTTTGAACTTCAATAGACATAATAGAACTAATACGGTCGTTTTGAGTTTCACTGAATGTATTTATTTGCAGCCGTTTAAGAGCGAAAGTAGAATACAGCTATTTTTATTTACTTCAAAACTACCATATTGTTTTAAGTCATTATGATCACAATTATTAGTGGTACTAATCGTGAAAATGCCAATTCATTAAAGATTGCCAGGCAATACCAAAACATTCTTCAAGCAAAAGGTCAGGAAGCCAGCATCATTGATTTAAAGAAATTACCGGAAGATTTCCTCACAAATTCTTTTTATGAAAATAAAGAAGCAAACGAGGCATTTCAACCATTAATGAATCAAATGAAAGCATCTCAAAAATTTATTTTTATCGTCCCCGAATATAATGGCTCCTTCCCGGGAATCTTAAAACTATTTATAGACGCACTAGAATTTCCGGAAACGTTGAAAAACAAAAAGTGCGCTCTAGTAGGACTCTCAGCAGGAGTGCAAGGAAGTGTGCTTGCAATGAGTCATTTAACCGACATCTTCAACTACTTAGCTATGCACGTATTAGCACAAAAGATTAAGCTAATGGGAATTAATGATCGTATGTCAGAAGACGGGGTAACCGATGAGATAGGAATTCAGCTATTGGAAGAGCAGGCCGCGGCATTTATAAATTTCTAACCGTAGTAGTAAACGTAATAAACGCAGAATGGCACTACTAAAATGCAGCAGACTTGTGATAAAAGTGACGCACACAAAAAACACTTAAACTTCCTTTCCCCCTACTCCCTCACAAACTTCAACAAACGACCGTCCGGTAGCTGCACCAAATAGAGGCCGCTTTGCAAAGACGCTATGTCCATTTGGGTGTTGGTGGGACCTTTCAGCAGTGGCTTGCCGCTCAAACTTAGTAGTTGGAACGTGCCTCCGACCGAAGATCGCACCTCCAAGTAGCGGCCCGAAGGGTTGGGGAAGATGACAGCTTCCGCTGCATCCTCCGCCGCACCTAGAGGACAGATCACCTCCTGCGTTTGTGTAGCCGTATTGCCTGCCGTATCGGTGTATGTCCACGTAATAGTCGTGGTGGACGTGATAGGAAAGCTCGCATTGGTAGTGGCTG